>NZ_RAWQ01000022.1:0-69519 GCF_003668965.1 Corallococcus sp. AB030 | reverse complement strand
GTGCCGCAGCGCGTTGCACACATTCCGTGACCTGCTCGCAACTTTTCGGCGCTTCGGGTGAGAATGGATCAACGCAGCAAGCTTTCCCTTCCCCCTTCAAAAATCCGCACACCGCAGGAGCCTCAAGCCATGGGAACCATCGGGCGCACCTCCAACAACACCATCGCGCGCACCACCACGACCACGGGGACCGGCGCGGCCGCCCCGGCCAAGACGGCGACCCCGGTCACGGCGAAGCCGGCCAACACCGTGAAGGACGGCTTCGACACCAAGTCGTCGAGCGGCGCGGTGCGCACCGCGGCCCCCACGGGCGTGTTCACGGCTCCGGCCGGCGCGAAGGACAAGGCCTACGACGGCAAGATCATGGGCAAGGGCGGGCAGGCCTTCGACGCCAGCACCCCGCTGAGCCAGATCCCCGCCTACGAGCCCAAGGGCGGCGTGAAGCAGCCCGGCACCATCATCTACGTGAACGGGATGATGACGGACAAGGCTGGCCAGGAGACCACGATGCAGGCCATCGCGGACAAGACGGGCCAGAAGACCATCGGTATCCACAACTCCACCGAGGGCTTCTTCAAGGACCTGGGCCAGTGCATCACGGACAAGATGGACAAGGGCAAGAACCCGGCCGTGGATACGCTGGCGGACTCGCTCTACACGGAGCTGAAGGCCGGCCGTGACGTGCACCTGATGGCGCACAGCCAGGGTGGCCTCATCACCAGCCGCGCGCTGAGCGACGTGGCCAAGCGGCTGCGCATCGAAGACGGGCTGTCCCCCGCGCAGGTGCAGGAGAAGCTGGGCAAGGTCTCCGTGGAGACCTTCGGCGCCGCGGCGGCGACCTACCCGGACGGCCCCAAGTACGTCCACTACGTCAACGACAAGGACCCCGTGCCGGGCCTCTTCGGTCTGGGCACCAGCGGCAAGGGCCCCCTGGATCTGATCAAGCACGCGGGCAAGGACGCGAAGATCCACTACTTCTCCGAGAAGAGCATCTTCTCCGGCGCGCACAACATCAACGACACGTACCTCAACCAGCGCGTCCCGTTCGACCAGGCCCGCACCGGCAATTTCTGAGGTAGGGAACGGCGTGTGATATGACTGCACGTATGACGCTCGAAGAAGCCCAGCGACTGGTGCAGTCATTCATCCGGGGCCACGGAGGCGATGCGCAGGCCTCCGGGCTGAACGCGAAGGGATTTGGCGGCGCCGCGCTTGGCGACGCGCAGGTCTACTTCGAACACGTGAAGGACTCGGGGGCGCTGAAGTGCAGCGCCCTCATCTACCGCTTCCGCGACGCGCCCCGGCCGGGCGTCATCGACGGGTTCCGTGACGAAGAGAAGAAGGGCACGGACACCGGCGGCGGCAAGGTGGACTACGAGACCGAGAACAAGTCCCTCTTCCTGAGCCGCACGTACGGCGTGGTGCCGTCGGAGCAGCAGTTCAAGGAAGACGTGGACCGGCTCGTGGAAGCCAGCCTCGTGTGGGGCGACGAAGTGTTCAACCGCGTCGCGGATCGCGTCATCCCCGCGAAGTGATCAGCTCTTTCTCCAGCAAGGTGCAGTGGCTGCTGTCCTCCATGGGCCTGGCGCGTCCCGCGCCGCCCGCGGGGGGCCCGATGACGCGCGACGCGGCCCGGCAGCTGGTGAAGTGGTACCTCCAGTCCCAGGGCGCCGGCGTCACCGAGGGCCTCAACGAGCAGGGGCTGGGCGGCATGATGAGCGGCGAAGGCCAGTACGCCTTCGAGCACGTCGAGTCCCCGCCAGCGCTCAAGTGCAGCGCCCTCATCTACCGGTTCCGTGAAGCGCCCAAGCCCGGCATCATCGAGGGCTTCCGGCAGCAGCAGGAAGAGGGCACGGACACCGGCGGCGGCAACGTCGACTTCGAGCCGGACACCGGCAACCTGTTCCTGACCCGCACCTACGAAGTCATGCCGGACGGCCGCGAGTTCACCCGCGACCTGGACCGGCTGGGCAAGGCCAGCATCGTCTGGGGCAAGGACGTGCTGGACCGCGTGGCCCACAAGGTCTTCGGCACCTGAGCGTTCCCGAGCACCACGGGAGGCGCGCCTCATGTCAGGCGCGCCCCGGGGCCGGGCAAAGCCGCTACACCGACTGCATCACGTAGAACTTCAGGTACTTCCCTTCCGGGAACTGCAGGCGCACGGGGTGGTCCGGCGGCTGGTAGCGCTCTTCCACCAGCGCCAGGTCCACGCCAGCCTTGAAGCCCGCCTCGCGCACGGCGCCCATGAACAGGTCCCCCGTCACGCGCGCGGAGCACGACGCCGTGGCCAGCAGACCGCCGGGACGCAAGAGCGCCAGGGCCTGCCGGTTGAGGGACGCGTAGCCGTCCACGGCGGCCTCCACCGCGCGCTGGCTCTTCGCGAAGGCGGGCGGGTCCAGGATGATGAGGTCGAACGTGCGGCCCTCCTCCTTGAACGACTGGATGAGGTCGAACGCGTCCGCCGCCAGGAAGTCGTGCTTCGCCGCCGGTAGCCCGTTGCGCGTGAAGTTCTCCCGCGCCAGGGCGATGGCCTCCGGGTCCTGATCCACGGAGAAGACGCTGTTGGCCCCGCCCAGCGCCGCGTTCACGGAGAAGCCGCCGCTGAAGCTGAAGCAGTTGAGCACGTCCCTCCCCTGCCCCAGCCGGCGGATGAGGTAGCGGTTCTCACGCTGATCCAGGAAGAAGCCCGTCTTCTGCCCCTTCCACGCGTCCACCAGGAAGATGGCGCCGCGCTCGCGGATGGGGATGAGCTCCGGGGCCTCCTCGCCCCACAGCATCTTCCCGCTGCCGCGCCCGTCGTCCTCCTCCACGTCGTCGCGCCCCACCTCGTCACGGCCGAGGATGCCCTTGAGGCCTGGGACGCCCGCCTTCAGCGCCTCCACGATGAGGGGGCGGTAGGGGGTGAGGCCCGCGGAGTAGAGCTTCATCACCGCCCAGCCCGCGTACAGGTCCACCACCACGCCGGGCAGGCCGTCGCCTTCGCCATGGATGAGGCGGTAGCTGTCCGTGTCCTTCAGGTCGATGAGCGCCGTGCGCGCGGCCAGGGCCCGCTGCACGCGCTGGGTGATGAAGCGCGAGTCCACCGTCTCTCTCGCGTCCCGCGTGAGCACGCGCACCGCGATGGCCGAGTGCGGGTCGTAGTACCCGCGCGCGACGAACTTCCCGTTCTCCGTCAGGTCCACCACGCTGCCGGCCGGAATCCGCGGCATGTGCTCCAGGGCCTTGCGGAACACCCACGGGTGCCCCGCACGCAGGTGACGCCCCAGGCCTCGGGCCAGCTCCAGCTTCACGACATTCACGTTGAAACTCCTCGACTGCGGGCCGGCCGGCGGCGGGAGAGGAGGGCACGCGCCAGCTCCTCGAAGCCCCGCCCCTCGGGCGCCCGGGTGATGAAGGCCGGCGGCGCGTCGATGCGATCCAGCACCGCGCGCACGTTGGCCACGCCCACGCCCAGCTTGAACGCCTGGAACATCGGAGCGTCGTTGAAAGAATCCCCCGCGTAGACGTACCGGCCGTCCGCGGGGTCCAGCTTCTCGCCCCACGCTACCTTGGCGAAGCGGCGCGACGCGGAGAGTTTGTCGAAGCGGCCCAGCCAGCAGTTGACGTGCACCGACGAGCGCACCGCCGACACGCCCCGGGCCCGCAGCAGCGACTCGATGCGGGAGGCCCCATCATCGCCCAGCCGGGCTTCCTCGTTGTAGTCCACCGCCAGGTCCACTTCCGTGTAGCGGCTGTCCACGGACAGCCGCGCGCCGGGCACCTGGGCGAGCACGCGCTCGACCTCCTTCTCCAGGCGCTGGCGGTTCGCCACGCGCTGGGCGGGCGGCTCCAGGTACACCTTGCGCAGCTTCCCCTTGGCGTCCTTGAGGAAGAACAGCCCGCCGTTCTCCACGACGACGCCGTCCACGGGGAGCTGGCGGGCCCACGCCTCACCCCACCCCGCTGGACGGCCGCTCACCAGCACCACGCGCAGGCCGGACGCGGACAGCTGCTCCAGGGACCGCACCGTCTGGCTGCGCAGCTTGTGGCCCGTCGTCAGCGTGCCATCCACGTCGGTGAAGACGCCCTGCACACCGGACAGGTCCGCCTGCCGCAGGGGGCGCGGTTCCACGGCCTTCACACTCACTGTCTTCACATCACGTCCAGTTGCGCGAGCTGGGACTGGAAGGACTCGATGGTGGAGAGCAGCTCCGGGCCCGTGAGCGTGGCGAGCTTCAGCTTGCGCGCCTTGCGCAGGAACGCGTCCATGGTGGGGTCCCGGCCGTAGAGCGACTGGGCGCTGGCCGCGGCCTCCGCCAGGGCCTTGGCGGACGCGACCGGATCCTTCGTGGACTGGGCCAGCGCGCGCTCCAGGCGCACGCCGCACGCGGCCCACACCTCGCGGTCGTGGAGGATGAGCAGTTGGCGCTGGTTCACCGCGGACAGGCTCCGCACCAGTTCCTCCAGCCCTTCCGTCACCGTCAGCAGCCGTCCCGGCTCGGGGGCGGATTCGAGCGCGAGCGCGCCAATCTCCGCGCGGGCCTCCACGATGTGGCGCTTGTCCTGTGCGCGCAGGTTCCGGTACGCGGCGGTGCGGCCGAAGGCGTCCAGCTCCGTCTGGAGCTGCTGCGCGTTCCACAGCACCTCCTCCGGCTTGGCGTCGCGCACCTTGTTGAGCCGCGCCGTGACGATGCGCGACAGGTCGGACGTGATGGCGCGCACCGTGACGGCCGCCTTCACCTCCGCCTCGTAGCCGGGCACCACCTGGGCGCGAGACACCTCGCCGAAGGTGCTCGCGGACTCGAAGACGAGCTGGCTCATCTGTTCGCGGTAGTCAGACCGGAAGCGTTGGATTTCCGCCAACAGCTGCCAGCGGTCGCTCACCACGGACGGGTTGCGCATGGCCTCGCCCAGCTGGGTGATGCTCTGGGCCAGACTGGCCATGCCCTCCTGGAGGATGGCGGGCACGTCCGCGGGGCCCTTGCGGGGCGCGGCCGGCTGCGGCGTACCGGGGAACTGCTCCCGGATGACGTTGAGCAGCGCGTTGACGTCCATCACCGTGTCGCGGATGACGGGCGCCATCTCCTCCCACAGCGACAGGTCGGGGCTGGCGTCGACGACGGGCGTCTCGTACTTCACCAGGTCCAGGTCACTCAGCCGGGAGATGGCCTGGGCCGCGGCGAGATACACCGCTCTCAGCCGCGCGGAGAAGGCGCGGTCGGGCAGCGACTGGAGGATTTGTTCGAGCCTCGGGGTCAGGGAGGCCGGCGGTGGATTCTCGGCGGCAGCGGACACGTTGCCCCCACTCTACCGCTCGACATCGCGTCCGGGGAGTTCTAGCAAGCGTCCCGGGCCCGAGGGCTGGGCCGGGGAGTCCACGGAAATGATCCAGGTCTGTCTGTGGGAGGACGGCAGGGCTGTCTCGGGGGGTGAGGAACTGCTCGATCGGCCGGGGCCCAAGTGGATCGACGTCCTGGAGCCGAACGCGGAGGTGCTGGGCCGACTGGCCGAGCGCTTCCAGCTACACCGGCTGGCCGTGGAGGACTGCCTGCACCTGGACCAGCGGCCCAAGCTGGAGGAATATCCGCACCACCAGTTCATCGTGATGCAGGGCTTCAGCTGCGGTTCGGACGTCACGGAGCTCACGCTGCACGAGCACCACTTCTTCCTCGCGCAGGACTGGCTCATCAGCGTGCACGAGCTGCGCCTGCCCAGCCATGACGCCGTCCTACGGCGCGTGAAGGACGACCCCGCGGGCACGCTGGGCCGGGGCGTGGACGTCATCCTCTACATGCTCGCGGACGCGCTCGTGGACGCGCAGTTCCCCATCATGGACGAATTCGGCGACCGGCTGGATGACCTGGAGGACGCCATCTTCGCCGAGCCGGATCCGGAGCACCTGCAGCGCATCTTCCAGCTCAAGCGCGCGCTGGTGACGCTGCGCCGCGTGCTGTCTCCGCAGCGCGACGTGGTGGGCATGCTGTCGCGCCGGGGAATCCCGCAGATTCAAGAGAAGACGACGCTGTACTTCCGCGACGTCTACGACCACCTGATACGGCTGTACGAGCAGATCGACGCCAGCCGTGACGTGGTGGGCAACGTGATGGACGGCTACCTGTCCGTGGTGGCCCAACGCACCAATGACATCAGCAAGCAGCTCACCATCTTCGCCACCCTCTTCCTGCCCCTGTCCTTCATCGTGGGGTTCTTCGGGCAGAACTTCGAACAGTTGACGGGAACGGGCTGGTACGTCGCCATGTGGGTGACCATGGTGGGCTTCCCCCTGGGGCTCGTCGGCTGGTTCAAGTACAAGAAGTGGATCTGACGCCGCCCCCTGCGACGGGCCGCGAGGAGGCACGCATGCTGACGGTCGCCGTGGATGGGATTCCGCTGCACTACCGGGACGAGGGCCAGGGGTTGCCGGTGCTGCTCATGCACGCCTTCCCGTTGGATGGCTCCGCGTTCGACCGGCAGGTGGCCGCGCTGTCCGGACGCTACCGCTTCCTCGTGCCGGACCTGCGCGGCTTCGGGCAGAGCCGGCTGGGTGAAGGCCCCACGGAGATGCGCAAGCTGGCGCAGGACGCGCTCGCGCTGCTGGACGCGTTGAACATCGACACGGCGGTGGTGGGCGGCGTGTCCATGGGTGGCTACGCTGCCCTGGCGCTCTTGCGCGAGGACCCGGGCCGGGTGCGCGGACTGGTGCTTTCGGACACGCAGTGCACCGCGGACGAAGCCGCCGGGAAGGACAAGCGCGAGGCCACCGCGCAGCAGGCGCTGAAGGAAGGCACGGCGTCCGTCGTCCAGGGGCTGGTGCCCAAGCTGGTCCACGCGGGGCCGGACTCACCGGTGGGCCGCGAGGTGACGAAGCTGGGGCTGTCCGTGTCGCCGGAGTCCATCGCCGCCGCGCAGCGGGGCATGGCGCTGCGGTTGGACAGCAAGGATCTGCTCGCGCGCTACGCGGGGCCCGCGCTGGTCGTGGTGGGCGAGCACGACACCGTGACGCCGCTGGCGAAGGCGAAGCAGATGGCGGACCTGGTGCAGGGCGCGCGGCTGGAGGTCATCCCCGGCGCGGCGCACCTGCCCAACCAGGAACAGCCGGAGGCCTTCAACTCGGTGCTGGACAGCTTCCTCACGTCGCTGGCCTGATGGGCGGCATCCCCGTCCTTTCGCCAGGGAAGTGCGCGATGATGAAGTCCCCCGCTCCGGAAAACATGTACCTGCCCGACGTCGAGTCGCACGAGTCCGACGGGCACTACGGGAAGATGATCGCCATGGCGCGGGCCGGGGGCATGACGCCGCCGGGCATCTGGCACCTGTTCGCGTTCAAGCCGCGCATGACGGACGCGCTGTCCGCCTTCACCCACGAGGTGATGCGCGGCCCGTCCCCGCTGTCGGCCGGGCTGCGGGAGCTCATCGCCGCGTATACGTCGCGGCGCAACGCCTGCGTATTTTGAACGGGTTCTCACGCCGCGGTCGCGGCGGAATTACTGGGCAGCAAGGAGCACGTCCAGGCGGTACTGGACGATATGAAGACGGCCCCCATTCCGGAGGCCGAGAAGGCGTTGTTCGCCTTCGTGGACCAACTCAACGACGCGCCCGGAGACGTGCGCCGCGAGGACGTGGAGCGATTGAAGGCGGCCGGCTGGTCGGACGAGGCCGTGTACGACGCGGTCTCCGTCTGCGCCCTCTTCAACTTCTACAACCGGTGGATTGACGGCACCGGCGTCCAGGGCCTCTCACCGGCCATGTACGAACGGTCCGGGAAGCGCATGGCCGCGGGCGGCTACCTGCCCGCGCCACCTCCCGGTTTCCCCCCCAGGTCCGGAGGGGAACCGGAGCGCTGAGGCTCACGGCTGGCAGACGACCTGCGAGTCCTGCACGGCGCACGACGAGCAATCCGCCGTCTTCACCAGCACGCCCTGCTGGCACGTGAGGATCGCGGCGCCGTTGGGGCTGCACACGCCCTTGCCCTCCGCGTTCGTGGCGCACCCGTCGTTCTCCTGGTTGAGGGACGTGTCGCACCGCACGCTGTCCGCCAGCTCCCGGCAGCCCAGCGGCCCCCGGCACGCGAGCGGGCGCCAGGTGCCGTTGCGGCACTCCAGGGCCTGCGCGTCCTCCTGGCACACGTAGTCGCCGCCGTCACACGAGTCGCCCGAACCCGGCCCGCCACAACCGGAAAGAAGGAAGAAACCGACGAGAGACAAGAGCGCAAGGGGAAGACGGTTCATGGGTGCCGGCGACTCTTTTCGACAGGTTTTTCGCTGTCAACCGCCGCCGAGCGTCTCGCGAAAGTAACGCCGGAAGTTGCCACCCATCACACGTTCCACCCACGACTCCGGGTGTCGTTTGAGCAGGGCTTCCGTGAGTCGCGGCAAATCCGTCACATCCCGCATGCCCCGGGGCAGCGCCACCATGCCGTCGTAGTCGCTGCCCACGCCCACGCCCTCCTCCCCCATCACGTCCACGGCGTGCTCCACGTGGCGGACCACGTCGTCCCACGTGTCGCCGCCCAGGTACACCGGCGCCAGGATGATGCCCACCACACCGCCGCGCTGGGCAATGGTGCGCAGGGCCGCGTCGGACAGGTTGCGCCAGCCGCCGCCCGCCGCGCGCACGCCCGTGTGCGAACAGAAGTAGCGCACCGTGGGGTGAGCGAAGAGGTCCGTGAGCGTCTGCTCGGAGGCGTGCGCCACGTCCACGCTCATTCCCAGGCGGGCCATCTCCTCCATCACCTGGTTCCCCAGCGGCGTCAGCCCCCGGTTGCCCATCATGGGAAAGGACGAACCGCCCAGGTCGTTGTTGGACAGGTGCGTGAGCCCCATGAAGCGCACTCCGCGCCGGTGCAGCTCCTCGATCCGCTCCACCTGGCCTTCAATCGCGTGGCCGCCCTCCACGCCCAGCACCGCGGATAGCCGCCCGTGCGCGAGGTTGTCCTCCAGCGCCGCCCCCGTGGTGGCGACACGCACGGTGTCCCCTGAGCGGGCGCAGAAGGAGTCCAACTTCTCAATCTGCCAGAGCGCGCGAGTCCACTCGCTGCCGCGCGCCTCGCGGGGCCACTTGCGCCACGCGGCGAACAGCGGGAAGCCGCCAATGAACGGGAAGCCCCGGGTCACCAGCGTGAAGCACTGCAGCTTCACCCCCGCCTCGCGCAGGCGGGGGAAGTCCACGTGCCCCTCCGTCGACCGCTCGCACAGGTCGCGGTTCCACATCAGCGAATCCGCGTGTCCGTCCGCGATGCACCACTGGCGATGCAGCTCCTTCACGTCACCCATGCCAGCAGTCTTCGCCACGCCCTCCCGCGATGACAAGCGCCCCGGGACATCCCCCCGTCACACGTCACGTCCAGTCCGCGCCTTCGTCATCGCAGCCGTCCCAGAGGTCATCCTCCAGAGGAAGCCCCGCTTCCGCCGCTCCCGCCGGGCCCACGAGCGCGTCCGTGCGAACCTCCGACACCTCGCGCAGCGCTTCCGGGGGACCATAGGGCCGTCCCTCCGCGTTCAGCAGGCCCCGGAGCGCATCCCGCAGCTCCGCGCCCGTCTGGAAGCGCAGGTCGCGGTCGCGATGGAGCACCCGCTGGAGCACGGCCCGCATTCCCGGCGAAAGCCCCCGCGTGGCCTGCTCCACGTGCGCCGGTGTCAGGCATGCCATGCGCGCGGCCATCAGCGGCGCGGGGAGCCAGCTGGGTGTCTCCGCGCACAGCCCGCGCGTTCCAGGCACGGGCTGGGCCTGCTGCGCGGCGCGCTCCACGTCGTCCAGGTCCAGCAGGTGCAGCCCGGTGAGCAGCTCCAGCAGCACCATCCCCAGGGAGAACAGGTCCGCGCGGCCATCCAGCGGCAGGCCCTCCAGCGCCTCTGGCGAGGCATAGGCCACGTCCCCGCGCACGAGCCCCGGCTCCGTCACCACGCGCCCGGGCAGCCGCGACCACGCGAGCGCGAAGTCCGACAGCCGCACCCGCCCGTGCACGTCCACGCGCAGGGAACGGGGGCTGATGTCGCGGTGGACCACGCCCACGGGCAGGCCGCGCGAGTCCTCCAACGCATGGGCGTGATGGAGCGCGTCCGCCACCTCCGCGCCCACGTACGCGGCGAACGCCTCCGAGAAGGGCCGCCGCCGCAGCGCCGCGAAGCTGGACAGCGTCTCCAGGCACGGCCCGTCCACGTACTCCGTCACCAGATGGGGCGCGCCGTCGTGCACCCGCACCAGGTACACCGGCGCGATGGCCGGGTGGGACAGCCGCATGAGCAGCTTCACCTCTTCCCGCAGCCGCGCCCGCGCCACGTCATCCGTCACGTCGCGCAGGCGCTTGATGAGCACCAGTCCGCCCGGCGTGCGCGCGTAGTGCCGGCGGGCGAGCAGCAGCTCCCCTCCGGCGCGCGACCCCAGGTAGCGCACCAGCTCATAGGACGTGGCCCCGGTGGTGAAGAGGATGAACGGCCGGGACGCGGAGGACGCGGGGGGATGGGTGGCCATCGTGGGTGACGCTCCTGACGAAGAGGCGCTTCCCGGGGGTGGGAAGGCATGAGGAACTCCTCACGCCCGCGTCCTACCACCCGGGTCAGACATCCCCATCCGACCCCACCGGGCATCTCCCGACTAAAAAGGAAACGGCCCCCACCGCGAGGGTGGGAGCCGCCGCCTTCAAGTATTTTCCCCAGTCCGGAAAGACAGAGGCGCGTGAGGCGCGGGGATTACTTGTCCAGCTTCTTCACCGCCGCCACCAGGGTGACGTCGCGGGCGACCATGTCCTTGCCGTCCATCACGTAGGAGGCGCGCACCTGCGAGCCTTCCTTGATGTCGTCCAGCTTCACCGCGCGGCTGCCATTGTCCATCAGCGCGGTCCGGTCATTGGTCTTGATCTTCAGTTCCTTGTTGGTGCTGTCCACCAGCGTCAGCGTGTCACCGGACTTGGCGATCACGCGGCCGTTGACGGTGGTCGCCGCCGCGGCGCTGGTGGTGCCGGCCATGCCGGAGCCGCCCTCGGCCAGGTCCTCATTCCGGTTGGCCTGGGCCTCGGCCAGGTCCTGCTCCTCGTCGCGGACGTCCTCGTTGGCGCTGGCGATCTTGTCGTTCGCGTCCTGACGGGCCTCCGCGATGTCCTCGTTGGCGTCATGCTGCGCCGACGCCATCTCCTGGTTCTCGTCCTGACGCGCCTCCGCCGTCTCCTGCGCCGCTTCCTGACGGGCCTCGGCGACATCCTCGCGCTGCGCCTGGACGTCATCCTTCTTGCAGCCGGTGACCATCGTCAGACCCGCGACCGCCGTAACCGCAATCATGAGCTTCCGCATGTGTGACCGCCCCCTGTGAGTGTGTTCTTGAGTGCCGGTGATTTGTTCCCCGGCGTTGGGCAGAAACTGGTCGCTCCCCCCGTACCTGCACAGCGCTTGGCAACGCATGGAGCCATGAGCAGGGGCGGCCCGCGCACGAGGAAGGCCCTGGCCGCTCGCCTGCTGGGGAAGCGGAACAAAACGCATTCGAGCGCGAAAAATCCGTTCCAGTGCGCTGAAGCAGGCCTTTTGCGTGGGGGAGGCTGTGCGTTGACAGGGCAGAACCGCCCTTGTACTGGCACCGGCGGGTCCCGACCGACGGGGACCGGAAGGAGCCGTGAGGCCGTGAACGTGTGGGTCAACGGAGAAGCGCGGACGCTGCCAGAGGGCAGCACCCTTTCGTCCCTGCTGGCGCTGTTGGAGCTGGGCAGCGGCCCGGGGGTGGCGGTGGAGGTGAACGCGGAGGTGGTGCGCCGCGCCCGTCACCCCGAGCACCGGCTCCAGGACGGGGACCGGGTGGAGATCGTCACCTTCGTGGGTGGCGGGTGAGTGAAGGCCCTGGAGAGGAGACGGTCATGAGCGGTATCGCGGACAAGCCTTTCACGCTGGCGGGGGTGACGTTCACCTCGCGGCTCATCGTCGGGACGGGGAAGTACCCCAGCCACGAGGTGATGAAGCAGTGCCACGAAGCGTCGGGCGCGGAGCTCGTCACGGTGGCGGTGCGGCGGTTGGACCTGAAGGCGACGGGCGAGGCGTCGCTGATGAACTGGATCGACCGCAACAAGATGCGCCTCTTGCCCAACACGGCGCTCTGCTACACGGCGGAGGACGCGGTGCGCACGTGCCGGCTGGCGGAAGAGCTGGGCATGAGCAAGTGGGTGAAGCTGGAAGTGCTTGGCGACGAGAAGACGCTCTACCCGGACGTCGAGGAGACGGTGAAGGCCGCTCGCATCCTGGTGAAGGAAGGCTTCACGGTGCTGCCGTACACCAGCGACGACCCCATCACCGCGCGCAAGCTGGAGGACGCGGGCTGCGCGGCGGTGATGCCGCTGGCGGCGCCCATCGGTAGCGGGCTGGGCATCCGCAACCCGCACAACCTGCGGCTCATCCGCGAGGTGGTGAAGGTACCGGTCATCGTGGACGCGGGCGTGGGCACGGCGTCCGACGCGGCCATCGCGATGGAGCTGGGCGTGGACGCGCTGCTCATGAACACCGCCATCGCGGGCGCGAAGGATCCGGTGCGCATGGCCGTGGCCATGAAAAAGGCGGTGGAGGCCGGCCGCGACGCGTTCCTCGCGGGCCGCATCCCGCGCAAGGCGTACGGCTCCGCGTCCAGCCCCATCGAAGGGCTCGTGGAGTAGCGGTGCCCGTCCTGCCCCGCCTCGTGGTCATCACGGACTGGCGGCTGCCCCAGGCGCGATTGCTCACCGCGCTGGAGCGGGCGCTGGAGGCGGGGCCGGACGTCGCCGTGCAGCACCGTCACCCGGAGGCCTCCGGGCGGCTGTTCCTGGAGGAGGCCCGGCTCCTGGCGGACGTGTGCCGGGGCCGGACGCTGTTCGTGAATGGCCGGATGGATGTCGCGCTGCTCGTGGGCGCGCACCTGCATCTGCCCGCTTCTGGCACTTCTCCCCGCGACGTGCGCCCGTTCCTGCCCGCGGACCGGTGGGTGAGCGTGGCGGTGCATGACGCACGCGAGGCGGGTGCCGCGGTGGGCGCGGACCTGGCGCTGGTGAGCCCCGTGTTCGCTCCGGGGTCCAAGCCGGGGGACACGCGCGACACGCTGGGGCCTCATGGCTTCAGGGGGCTCGCGGAGCGGTTGCCCTGCCCTGCCCTGGCGCTAGGGGGGATGACGCCGGAGCGGGCCCGGGAGGTGCCGGGGGCCTGGGGCGTCGCGGTCATCTCCGCCGTGCTGGAGGCGGAGGATCCGCGCGCGGCGGCCCGGGCGCTGCTGGACGCATGCCGGCCCCCGCGCGATTGAGGCGGCGCTATGCTGCGCGGCCGTGACGCCATCCCCGACCTCCGTTGAGCTGCGCCCGCTCGCCATCGGAGAAATCATCGACCGCGCGGCGACGTTCTGGCGCGCTCACCTGAAGCCCCTGTTCGTGCTGGTCCTGGGGTTCGACCTGCTCAACTACATCGCGGTCAAGGCGTTCACCGTCGCGATGACGCGCACGGTGGGCGTGTTGCCCGGGCTGGGTGGGGCTCCCTCGGGCACGGACCCCACGCAGGCACTGACCCAGTCCGGCATCGTGATGGGGCTGATGCTCGTGCTGTACGTGTTCCTCGTGTGGAACTTCTGGGTGGCCACCACGGCGGCGGCCCGGTACGTGATTCCCGCGAGGCTGGGTGAACCGGTGCGTCCCTCGGAAGGTCTGCGGCGGGCCGTGTCGCGCCTGGGCACGCTGACCGCGACCTACCTGCTGTCCATCGCGTGGGCCGCGGGGGTGACGCTCCTGCTGTGCCTGCCCGGCTCGCTCGTCATGGGGATGGGCGTGGTCGCGGCCGTCACCGGCAAGGGCACTGGCGGCGGAACGGTGCTCAGCATCGCGTTGATCATCATCGGCGCCATCGTGCTGGGCCTGGGCGCGTTGGCGGCGGTGCTCTGGTACTTCCTGCGCTTCATGCTCCTGCCCCCCGTGTTGGCCATGGAGGACGTGGGCGCATGGGCGGCCTTCAAGCGCTCCGGGGCCCTGCTGAAGGGCAATGTCGAGCCGGGCTTCATGGGCCGGGGCACGGTGCGGGCCATGGTGCTGTCCACGGTGGTGGGCGGCATCCTCATCGCGGTGAGCCTGGTGTCGGGGCTGCCCGCGTGGATCGTCCGGCTCGCCTACGGTGGCAACCTGTTGGACCCGGCGGCGCAGGCGGCCATTCCGCAGGCGCTGCTCGTCCCCGCGGAGCTGTTGCAGGTGGTGGGGCAGTCCTTCTTCACGCCGCTGAGCTTCGTGGTGTCCGCGTTCTTCTACGTGGACATGCGCGTGCGCCGCGAGGGCCTGGACCTGGAGCGGCGCATCGCGACCGCGGAGCCGGCAACGCCGTCCCCCTGACAACCCGTGCCCGCCCTGCCCCTGCTCCTCCTGCTGGCTGCCCTGCCCCCGTGCGCTGACCGGGAGGCCGTGTCGCGCCGGCTCGAGGACACGGCGCGCTCGCGGCCCGCCGCGTTCAACGCGGAGGTGAACCGGTTGATGGAGGCGCTGGACGGCGTGCCCCTGCCGCCCGGAACATCCGGCCAGACGGAGCCCGACCGTGCACGGCAGCTCACCGTGTACCTGGAGGCCGTGTGCGGCCTGGACGCGGAGCCGGCCGTATCGCCCGGCGTGACGAGCGAACCGGAGCGGCTGCGCGCCATCCTCGACCGGCCGGAGTTCGCGAGAGCCCGGCAGCGCAACAGCGACCTGCTGACGCGCCTCTTGCGCGAGCTGCAGACCTGGCTGGAGGGCCTCTTCGAATCCCGGGGGGCGCAGGGCTTCGCGGTGGCCACGCGCGCGGTGATGCTGGGCCTGGCGCTAGCGGTAGTGTTGTTCGGCGTGCTTCGGGTGCGCTGGCGCCGGAGCAAGAAGGCCGTCACCGCGCAGGGAGTGGAAGGTGAAGCCGCGCCCCTGGAATTGGACACGCCTGGAGAGCACCTGGGCCGGGCGCGCACCGCGCTGGAGACAGAGGACGCGCGCGAGGCCATCCGCGAAGGCTTGCTGGGCCTGCTGTCCACGTTGGAGCAGCGCAAGCTGGCGCGGCCGGACCGCGTGAAGACGAACCGCGAGCTCGCCGCGGAGCTGCCCACGCGAGGCGCCCCCGCGCGCGTGACGGGTGAAGTGGAGCGGCTGGTCGGCTGGTACGACCGGGCCTTCTATTCGCTGGAGCCGGTGTCGCGCGAAGAGGCCACCCGCTTCGTGGAGTCCGTGGAGCAGTTGCACGGCTCGCTCGCGGAGGTCCGACCGTGAGGAACGCGCGCGTCGCGGTCGTCCTGGGCTTGATGATCGCCGTGGCGCTGGCGGTGGGCCTTGCCTCGCACGAGGCCCCGCCGGACTCCCCCGTGCCGTCCATCACGAACCCGGGCCCGCTGGGGCTCAAGGCCCTCTTCGTCTACCTGGAGGAACGCGGACGGGACGTCAGCGCGCAGACGTCGTCCCTGGACTCGATTCCCGCCGGCACGCGCACGCTGGTCATCGCCGCGCCGCAGGCCCAGCCCGTGACGAAGGAAGAAGTCGCCGCGTTGGAGCGCTTCGTCCGGGGCGGCGGCACGCTGGTGTATCTGTCTCCGCATGCGCTGGCGGAACACCAACCGGGCATGGAGGACTGGCTGCACATCACCTCGGGCGCGCTGCCCGGTACGAACCACCAGGGCCTTGCCTCCGAATGGGTGGATCCCGCCGGCGTCACCGTGGACGTGTGGCTGCCCGCTGGCGCGCTGCGCGACCTGTCGCTCCTGCGCGTGGCCCGGGATCGGAGCCTGCGAGTGGAACACGGGGACGCGGTGCCGCTGGCGGGCCTGGGCGGCGCGAGCGTGCTGTGGCGCTGGGGCCTGGACCAGGGCGAGGTCTACGTCGCCGCGGGCCCGGACCTCGCGGAGAACCGGCGACTGGAGCTGCTCGACAACCTGCGCTTCTGGGATGCGCTCGCCGCGCGCGGCCCCCTGCGCTTCGACGAGTTCCACCACGCCGTCATCACCCGCCCGCCCCTGTCCCAGGGCCTCTGGGTCTTCATCGCGCAGAGCCTCGCCGTGGGGCTCGTCTACGTCGTCTCCCGAGGCACGCGCTTCGGCGCGCCCCGGCCCGTGCGCGTGGAGCGGCACCGCTCATCTCGCGAGTACGTGCGCTCCCTGGGCTGGCTCATGCGCCGCGCGAAGGTGGAGGCGGAGCTGCTGCCGGAGCTCGACACCGGCCTGCGACGCCTGATGCACGAGCGCCTGGGCATTGCCCCTTCCCTGCCGGACGCGGAGGCCGCGCGCCTCCTGGCGGAGACCTGCGGCATCCCCGCGCGCGACTACCTGGACGCGAAGGAAGACCTCGTGCGCACGCGGGAGCGCACACCCATCCGCCCCGCCGACTACACCCGCCTCGCTCGCCGCTACGCCCTGCTGGAGCGCCGCGTGACGGGTCGCGCTGGAGATCTCCAGGAATGACGAAGGCGCGGTGTCCGGCGCGCTCACACGCTGCGGAACCGCGCCCTCCTGCCGCCCGACCGGACCTACAGCTTCTTGCCCGCCGCGAGCATCGCCTCACCCACGTGCTGGCGGATCTCCGTGACGCGCGCCTCCCAGCTCTCGTGGAAGATCTTCTCCGCGCGCTCCCGGTTCGGGCCCGGGTTGTCCGCCAGCGCCGCGTTGACCTGCTTCACGTAGTCCTCCGGCGTGGTGGCGATGCGGCACAGGCCCACCTTGCGGACCTCGGGCAAATCCGACGACACCACCGGCAGACCAGACGCCAGGTACTCGCGCACCTTCAGCGGGTTGGAGTTCAGCGTCAGTTCGTTGATGACGAACGGGTTGAGCGCCACGTCGAACGCCTTGTTGTAGCCCGGCAGGTCCGCGTACGGCTTGCGCCCCAGCATGTGGATGTTGGGCACCGCGCGCAGGCGGCTGTCATCGCAGTCCGGCGTCGTCTTGCCCACGATGACCACCGAGCCCTCCGGGTGCGCCTTCGCGCACGCGATGATGGCGTCCTGATCAATCCAGTCCGCCACCAGCCCGAAGAAGCCGATGATGGGCTTGGGCAGCTTCGCGATGTCCTCCGGAATCTTCGTCGCCGGGTCGCACGCCTTCACGAAGTGCGCGTGGTCCGTGCCGTGGCGCACCAGCACCGTGCGCGGGTTCATGCGCTTCTTGTTCTCATACAGGCGCTCCGCGGACGTGATGCACATGTCCGCGCGGCGCAGCAGGCGCTCCTCCAGCTCCGCGATGTGCTTGCCATTGGTGTCGCTGAACGCGGAGAACTCGTCCACGCAGTGGTACACGACGAAGTCCTCGCCCAGCGTGCCGGACACCGGCGCGGACGCAGGCAGGAAGCTCCAGGAGATGGGGCGCTCGAACTTCAGCTGCTTCATCGCGCGCAGCACCTGGAGCCGCAGCAGGTGGCGGTTCGCCTGGCGCACCGTCTCCGAGCCGTAGAACGGAATCGCCAGCGGCGCGAGCACGTGCAGGTTGGGCTCCACCTCGCGGATGCCCTGGGTGAACGTCTTCAGCTTCTTGATGATCCGCTGCGCGTCGTGCGCGTTCGCCTTGGGCGCGCGGTTGCCAATGCTGTTCACCCACAGCACGCGGTTGTCCCGCGAGAGGATCCGCATGATGTGGACCTTCGACAGCGGATCCCCGTCCCAGTCGTTGGAGAACACCACCAGGTCCCGCCCACGAAGGGCCCGCTTCGACAGGTCCATCTCTTCACTGCGCCGCATCGTCTTCTCCTGAAGTCAAAAGTTCCGTGCTGAAAGCCCTGAAGCGCGCCCTCTCACTCGAAGGCGCCCCAACCCGTCCCCACTCCGTCACGCCGCGTTCACGGTTCCTGCACCTGCCATGCCGGACGGCAGCAACTCCGCGTACATGTCCAGCATCACCGGCCCCGCATCCGGAGCCGTCACCTTCGCCGGGCCCGCCGCCAGCGCGTCGCGCACCGCCTGCGCCAGCGCCCGCTCGTCCCCGGCCTTGAACAACCGCGTGCCCTCCGGCCGAGCGCACACGTCGCTGGCCACGCACGGCACGCCCAACGCCAGCGCCTCGCGCACGGAGATGGAGTCCCCGTCGTGCGTCGTGGGCCGGATGAAGGCGTCGCTCTGGGACAAGAGCCCCAGCGCCTTCGCGTGCTCCAGCTCGCCCAGGTCCTCCAGCAGCCCCGCCACGCCCAGCTCGCGCGCGTCGCGGATGAACTCTTCCGAGCGCGTGCCCGGACCGAACAGCGCCAGGCCCACGCCCGGATGTGTCTCCGCCACGAGCTTCAGCGCGCGGAACATCTGCTTGCGCCCATACACAGGCGACGGGTGGTGCGCCATCGCGAGCAGCGGACCGCGCCGGGCCCGCGCTGCCTCCACCTCTGGCGTCACCGGACCGGGCCGCACCTGCGAACCGCAGAAGGCCGGATGCACCACGACCTTCTCCTCCGGCACACCGCACGCGACCACCGCGTCGCGCACCGCCGGGGACACCGCCACCACCCGCGCGTAGCCCGCCAGCGCCGTGCGCGCGAACACGCGCCGGGCCTGCGACTCCGCCAGGTAGTCAGGAATCAGCCCCGAGTGCAGCGTGATGACGCGCGGCGAGCGAGGCCCGGGCATGGTGCCCACCAGCGCCGCCAGCACCCACGCCTTCGGGTTGTTGCCGCTGGTGTGCAGGTGGACCGTCCAGCCCGCGGAGGTGAATCCCGCGAGCCGCAGGCCGAAGGCGGCGGCGCCGTGTACGGGGAGGACGTCCGGAGCCGGCCGGCCACCCTTCCCGATATCGAGCACCTTCGCTTCGACCTCGCGGTCGCGCAGAAATTGATGGAGTTGACGGACGTGGATGGCCACGCCCCCGTACGGCGGCGGGTAGTCCCCGACGAGCAGCACGCGCATGAAGGAAGCCCCTTGCCCAACGAAGCGAAGTGCCTAGCGCGCGGAAGCCTGCGCGGAGGGACGTGGGACCTGGGTGAGCTTCGGCGGCGCACGCGTGGGCAACAGGCCCATCTCGCGCTGGTACGTGGTGAGCGGATCCGCGTCCTGCCGGATGACCTTCGCGGGCACGCCCGCGACCACCGCGCCCGAGGGCACGTCCTTCACCACCACCGCGTTGGCGCCAATCACCGCGAAGTCGCCCACGTGGATGTTGCCCAGCACCTTCGCGCCCGCGCCGATGCGCACGTAGTCGCCAATCACCGGCGCGCCCTCCAGCCCGGAGCGTCCGCCAATCGTGACCTGCTGCGAGATGAGGACGTGACGGCCCACCTTCGCCGCCTTGTGGATGACCACGCCGATGCCGCCGTAGCCCAGCTGCGTCCCCTCGCCGAGCTCCGCGTCTTCAGGGATGTAGGAGCTGTGCAGGTAGTAGATGGCCTTGCGCAGAACCGCGGGCAGCAACGGCACCCCTCGCTTCTTCAGCCCATGCGCCATCCGGTACAGCGTCATCGCGTCGAATCCCATCACGCCTCTCCTCGCCCACATCCGAACTCCGTGACGCCTGGAAGGTAGGTACCCACGCGTGGGGAGGGAAGTGCCCCCCACGCGTGCGATACCCGACGGTGGATCAGGCCGCCCGGCGGGGACGGAGGGACTGCAATGCGCTCCACGGGCGAACGCCTTGCGCATACAGACCCACCACGTACCCCACCACGAAGAGCAGCCCCGCCACTGCCAGTGGCAGCACCCGCCACAGGAAGCCCGTGGGCAGGTTCATCCACGTGTCGTGCACCCCGGAGCGCAGCAGGAAGATGCTCCCACCCGCCGCGAACGCCGCCAGCGACGCCTGCCCCAGCTCCCGCCACGGGATGACGTCCTTGAGCCCCAGCTTGCGCTCGGGCGTGGACAGCGCGTGGGGCACGCGGATGAGCAGCATGCCCTTGCCCACCACCTCCGCCAGCGCCCAGGACGCGATGCCGCCCATCATCCCGAAGTGCTTCACGCCGAACCACAGGAGCGGCACCGTCACGACTGCCTTCACCAGGTACGACGCGAAGATGGCCCGCGTCTGTCCCCGGGCCCGGAGCGTCCCGTCCATGGGCAGGATGGACAGCACCACGCCCAGCACGCTCACCCGGAAGATGGGGACCGCGGGCAGGAACTTCTGGCCGAACATGGCCCCCACGAACTCCGGCGCCGCCGCGAAGAGGAACGCCGCGAACGGCAGGAACACGTACGCCAGCTTGCCGGCCGCTTCCCGGAAGGCCTCCACGCCCTCCTCCAGCCGGCCCTCGCGCTCCAGCTCGCCCAGGCGCACCATCAGCACCTCGCTGGTGGGCGTGTAGAGCAGATCCACCACCGGCAGCTGGAAGCAGCCCACCCGGTAGAGCGCGTACACCGCCGGGGCCACCACGCCCGCCACCGCGTACATGTGCGCGTTCTGCTGGGGGATGGCCAGGCACATCGCGGCACCAAAGGGGGCCGCGTACACCAGCTGCTCCTTGAACAGCTTCCAGTCCACCAGCGGACCGGTGGAGCCACGCAGCGACACCACCCACGTGGCCACGTAGCGCAGGCCCGCGAAGCAGGCCACGGCGATCATCATCCCGTGCAGGGAGAAGCCCAACAGCGGCGGCAGCACCATCACGCCGGAGCGCACCGCGTCCGACGCCAGGTACACCACCGCGGACGCCTTCGTCTTCCCCTGGCTGGTGAGCGAAATCTCCAGCGGGTAGCTGCCCAGGAAGAACGCCGTGTAGAGCGCCAGCGCCGCGCGGTGCTCCATCAGCGCCGGGTTGTTGAAGTAGGCCGCCACGTGGCCCAGGAAGAACCACACCAGGCCCGCCGCCACGACGCCCGCGCCCGTCACGAAGAGCAGCGCGTGGCCCAGGTACGGCCGCTTCGCCTCCGCGCGGGGCAGGAAGTAGTAGAGGCTCTGCGCCACGCCGAACGGCAGCACGTACGACAGCGTCGTGGCGATGAGGAACAGCTGGTAGTAGGTGCCGTACTCGTCCAGGCGAAGCACCCGGGCGAGCACGAGCGGAATGGACAGCGTCAGCCCCGCGGTGAACAACCGGGCCAACACCAACGGGCCGGCCCGCCCCAGGAACGACGGGGACGGGGCCGGCTTGGGTGACACACTCACTGGAGCTCCTCCGGCTGCGCCGCCTCCGGGGCAATGGCCACGTTCGGCGCCACCACGACCTGCGCACCCGTCACCGCGGCCGCAACCCGCGGGTCCGTCACGATCACCGGCGCTGTCACGTCCACGACTTCCACCGGCGTCGCCTTCGCGAGCGCGACCTCCGCGGCGGCCGCCTCCTGGACCAGGATGTTGGGGGCGCCGCTGACGGCTGAAGCGAGGATGTGCGGACGGTGGCCCAGCACCGGGTGGCTCATGCCCAGCACGCCGAAGCAGTCATCGAACTGGCACACCGTGAGCGCCGACGAGTAGTCCCCCATCATCCCCAGGCTGAAGTTCTCCCACATCACCTTGCGCTTGAGGGCGAACGGGTCGCCGCCCACGCGGTTGGGCAGGTCCTCCGTGGTGACGCCCGAGCGGAAGCCGTTCTGCTTGAGCACGCGGATCATCTCGTCCGAGTACCAGCCGTTGCAGTACGCGAAGTCCTTCACCTGCACGCCGACCTCGCGCTCGATGGTCTCCTTGGACTCGACGATCTCCTTCTCCACCACCGCCGTGGGCTCCAGCGTCAGCACCGTGTGGCCCAGCGTGTGCGCGCCGAACTCGAAGCCGTCGCGCGCCATCTGGCGCACCTCGTCCCAGTTCATCACGTCGCCCTGCTCGGGCATCAGGTCCGAGCCACCGCCCAGCTGCTGCTCCAGCGCGTCGATGATGCCCGTGAGTACGCGCGTGGGGTGCTCTCCGATGAAGTCGTCCAGCGCCGCGGACGTCGTCTTCTGCCCGGAGAGGATGGGCCCCAACAGCTGCACGGACGGGCCGGGCATGGTGGAGTAGTCCGGGCGGAACCGGCGCTCCTGCACGCAGCGCAGCAGGTGGAACAGCCGGTCATGGTTGAAGCGCTTGTCCGTGTCGATGAACGCGGTGGGCAGGTAGGTGATGGCCGGCACGCCCATCTGCTTCAGCACCGGGTACGCATACCGGTACACGTCGCGGTAGCCGTCATCGAACGTCACCACGAACAGGTCCTTCTTCGCGGCGCGGCGGCCCTCCATCACGTCCACCGCGTCGCCAATGCTCGCCAGCTCGAAGCCCGCCGCGTGCGCCTGCTCCAGGTGACGACGGAACGTCTCCTGGGAGATGAGCAGCCCCGGGATGGAGCGCTGCAGCTCCCCCGTGAAGTCGCTCACCACGCGGTGGTAGCTCACGATGAGGATGCGCCGGCCACCCGACTGCGAACGGCGGTACGCCGCCATCGCCTTGCGCGCCCCGCTGTAGTGGAGGAACCCCGCCGCCGCCGCCTTCGCCGCCCGCCGCAACACCCTGCCTGCCATCACGCCTCCCTCGCGGCTTTCGCCGTCTGCCCGCTCCCCCCAATGGAACAGGCCCCGCGCCGCCTGTGTGCATGCTGGATGCCAGGGCAGGTAGGTGGTGAAAACCCCCCGTAACCCCAGGAAACCCGGTGCCCCCGAGGGCAGGAACGTCCTTTTGGAGGTCGTACCTGGGTGTACCAGGGCAGTCGGGCGCCCACCCGTGGCGAAAACCTTTCAGTCCCCCGGCGAAAGCGGCGGAAGAAGCAGGCGTAAAAACTTCTTGTCCTCCGGCGGGCGACCCCAGGGGTTTCACTGGTGAACACGGGCTTTTAAGGCTACGAAACGGCCCGCCGATGCCCCCTCTCCCCTCTGGATCAGCACCCGCGCTCGCCCTCCATGACGTGAGCAAGCGCTATGGGCGACGGTGGGCGCTGGCGCGGCTCACCTATGCGCTGCCCGCTGGCCGTTCGCTGCTGCTCACCGGCCACAACGGCTCCGGGAAGACGACGCTGTTGCGCCTCGTCGCCACCGCGCTCGGGCCCACCGCGGGCCGCGTGGAGGTGCTGGGCCGGGACGCCGTGCAGGACCGTGAGGCCGTGCGCCGCGACGTGGCGCTCCTCTCCCACGCCAGCTTCCTCTACGAGGACCTGACCGCGCAGCAGAACCTGATGGTGCTGGGGCGCCTGTTGGGCGTGGACGCGCCGCGGGACGTCGCGGACGCGCTGCTCAACCGCGTGGGCCTCAACCGCCGCACGGACAGCCCGGTGCGAGGCTTCAGCGCGGGCATGCGCAAGCGCCTGGCCATCGCGCGGCTCCTGATGAAGGCCCCTGCCCTGGCGCTCCTGGACGAGCCCTTCGGTGAGTTGGACCCGGCGGGCATCCAGGACATGGAGGGCGTCATCGCGGAGCTGAAGGCGGGCGGAACCACGGTGGTGCTGGCCACGCACCTCATCGAGCAGGGCCTGAGCCTGTGCGAGGAGCGGCTGCACCTCCAGGACGGCCGGGCGGTGGCGGCATGAGCCCCCCGAACGCGAAGCGCCGCCCCGGCCTGCTGACGACGACGCTCGTCCTGATGCGCAAGGACCTGCTCATCGAATGGCGCACCCGCGCGCGGCTCAACGCGCTGGTGTTCTTCGCCATGGCCACGCTGCTGCTCTTCTCCTTCGCGCTGGGCCCGGACACGAAGCTGCTGGAGCGCAACGCGGGCGGCTACCTGTGGCTGGCCATCCTCTTCGCCAGCGTGCTGTCCCTGGGCGAGTCCTTCCGCGTGGAGACGGAGAACGCCTGCCTGGACGGCGTGCGGCTGGCCCCGGCGGACGCGCGCGCCATCTTCCTGTCCAAGGCGCTGGGCAACGCCCTGCTGCTCCTGGCCCTGTCGGTGGTGCTGGTGCCGGTGATGGTGGCCCTCTACGGCGTGCGCATCGTCACCGGGGTCGGTGACCTGGCGGGCATCCTGGTGCTGGGCAGCATGGCGCTCAGCGCTCCGGGGACCGTGTACGCGGCCATCTCCAGCAATGCCCGGGCCCGGGATGTGCTGCTGCCTCTGCTATTGTTCCCGCTCGTCATCCCAGCCCTCCTCTCCGCCGCCAAGGGCACCACGCTCGTACTCCAGGGTGACCCGATGCAGCAGCTGGGCTCATGGCAGGGGCTTCTGCTGGGGTTCAATCTGATTTACTGGGGCGTGGGCTTCTTGCTGTTTCCCCGGGTCATCGAGGACTGAAGGATGAACAAGTTCGTCAAGTTTGGCCTGCCGGCGGTGACGCTGGCGCTGCTGGGCGCGGGCTGGTGGCTGGGCCTTGCGTGGGCACCGCCGGACCGGGAGATGGGCGAAGTACAGCGCATCATGTACGTCCACGTGCCGCTCCAGTGGATGGCCATGATGGCCATGTTCATCAACTTCGTGGCCGCGGTGACGTACCTGCTGCGTCAGTCGTGGAAGACGGACGCGATGGCGGAGGCCTCGGCGGAAATCGGCCTGCTCTTCGGCACGCTGGGCATGATCACCGGCTCCATCTGGGGCCGCCCCACCTGGGGCGTGTACTGGTCCTGGGACCCCCGCCTGACGTCCGAGGCCATCCTGCTGGTGTCCTACACGGGCTACCTGGTGCTGCGGCGCTTCGTCGAAGACCCGGAGAAGCGCGCGGTGTGGAGCGCGGTGGTGGCCATCATCGGTGCCATCAACCTGCCCATCGTGTGGTTCTCCGTGCGCTGGTGGCGCAGCCTCCATCAGGTGCAGTCCAGCCCCAAGACAGTGGACCCGCAGATGGTGCTGCCCCTGCGCGTGTCGGCGTTCGGCATGCTGGCGCTGCTCATCGTCTTCATGGTGCACCGCTACCGCATCGCGCTCGCGGAGCGGCAGGCGGAGGTGGCGCTGCCGGACGCGCTGCCCTCGGATGACCCCGCGCAGCGCGCGACCCATTCCTCGAAGGTGGCCTGAACATGACCTCGCTGACGTCGCTGATGCTGCTGGCCCAGGTGGGCAGTGGCCGTGTCCAGGGTGGTTGGGGATACGTGGGGGCCTGCTACGGCATCTCCGTGGCCGCCTTCGTGCTCTACTCAGTGTCCCTCTGGGCGCGCCGTCCCCGCGCCGCTGCCGATTCGAAGGAGTGAGCCCATGACGCCCGTCAACCGCAACCGTCTCATCGCGCTGGGAGCCCTGCTCTTCGCCGGCGCTGGCCTTGGCTTCATCGCCTTCGGCAACATCGGGGACAACCTCGTCTACTACTGGAGCCCGTCGGAGCTGATCTCCAACGGCGACAAGGCCTACACGGCCACCATCCGCCTGGGCGGCGTGGTGCAGCCGGGCAGCATCCAGTGGAATGAAGGCCACACCACGCTGGACTTCCGCGTGGCGGACGGCCCGGACGCGAACGCGAAGAGCGTGCACGTGCGTTCGCTGGAGACGCCCCCGCAGATGTTCCGCGAGAAGATTGGCGTCGTGGTGGAGGGCACCTACGACAAGTCCGGCGTCTTCACGTCCAACCGGCTGATGGTGAACCACTCCAACGAGTACCGCGCGCCCAAGGAAGGCGAGGAGCCGCGCAAGTGGCAGGACACGCTGGCTGAAGGTGCCACCACCGCGACCGCGACGCCGCCGGGGGCGCCGTGAACGGAATGTTGGGCTATGGGCTGGTCCTCGCGGGCCTGGCCTTCGCCGCGTTCGGCGCCATCCTGGGCCTGGTGGGCGGCATGCGCCGCAACGACGCCAGCTACCCCTGGGTGCTGCGCGCGGTGTGGGGCTTCGCCGCGTGCATGATCGGCAGCAACCTGGTGATGGTGGAAGCGCTCATCAACCACGACTTCAGCGTGAAGTACGTGGCCCAGGTGGGCAGCCGCGCGACGCCGCTCATCTACACCATCGTGTCGCTGTGGAGCGCGCTGGAAGGCTCCATCCTCTTCTGGGGCCTCATCATGGGCGTGTACCTGGCGGCGTTCGCCTGGGTGCACCGCAAGGAGCACGCGCGCTACATGCAGCTGGCGCTGGGCACCATGCTGGCCGTGGGCGTCTTCTTCGCCTTCCTCATCGCGGGCCCCGCCAACCCCTGGGGCGCCGTGTCGCCGGTTCCGGCGGACGGACCAGGCCCGAACCCGCTGCTGCAGAACCACTTCCTGATGATCATCCACCCGCCCATGCTCTACGCGGGCTACGTGGGCATGACGGTGCCATTCGGCGTCGCCGTGGCGGGCCTGCTGCGCGGGGAGATTGGTGAAGCGTGGATGGCGCCCCTGCGGCGCTGGACGCTCATCGCGTGGATGTTCCTCACGCTGGGCATCGTGCTGGGTTCGTGGTGGGCGTACGCCGTGCTGGGCTGGGGCGGCTACTGGGCGTGGGATCCGGTGGAGAACGCGTCGTTCCTGCCGTGGCTGACCGCGACGGCGTTCATGCACTCCACCATGGTGCAGGAGCGCAAGCGGATGCTGAAGCTGTGGACGCTGAGCCTCGCGCTCGCGTCGTTCGTGCTCACCATCCTGGGCACGTTCATGACCCGCTCCGGCATCTTCAACTCGGTGCACTCGTTCACCCAGTCGGACATCGGGCCCACGTTCCTGGTCTTCATCGCCATCCTGCTGGTGGTGTGCATTGGCCTGCTGGCCACGCGCGGCCACCTGCTGGCGCCGGAGGGCCGGCTCTCGTCGCTGCTGTCGCGCGAGGCGAGCATCCTGGTGAACAACCTGGTGTTCGTGGCCATCACCTTCACGGTGCTCCTGGGCACGCTCTACCCGCTGGTGTCGGAGGCCGTGCGCGGCATCCGCGTGAGCGTGGGTGAGCCGTACTTCAACAAGATGGCGGTGCCGGGCGGCATCGCGGTGCTCTTCCTGATGGGCGTGGGCCCGGTGCTGCCGTGGGGCACGCCGGACAAGGCCACGCTGCGCCGGCAGTTCCTCATCCCCGCGGCGGTGGGCGTGGTCATCACCATCGCCTGCTACGCGGCGGGGCTGCGCGGCGTGTATCCGCTGCTCACGTTCGGCCTGGCGGGCTTCGTCACCCTCATCACCCTGCGCGAGCTGGTGGTGCCGGTGCGCGTGCGAATGACGGAGCGCAAGGAGGGCTTCGTCACGGCGCTGACCACCGCGACGAGCAAGTCGCGCCGGCGCTTCGGCGGCTACGTGGTGCACCTGGGCATCGTGCTCATCATCGTCGCCGTGGCGGCCTCCAGCGCGTACGTGAAGCACACGTCCGGCACGCTGAAGAAGGACGGCACCATGATGCTGGACGGCTACCAGCTGAAGTACCTGGGCCTGTCCAGCGGCGAGGAGCCGCACCGCACCTTCGTCGCCGCGCGCCTGGAGGTGACGGCGCCCAACGGCGACGTGACGGAGGCGCGCCCGCGCATGAACTACTACGAGCGGAGCACGGACCCCGTGGGCACGCCCGCGGTGCGTGAGTCGCCGAAGGAGGACCTGTACATCTCGCTGATGGCCTTCAGCGAGACGACGGGCACGGCGAGCTTCAACGTCTGGGTGTTCCCGCTGGTGGGATGGATCTGGTACAGCCTGCCGCTCCTGATGCTGGGCACGCTCATTGCCGTATGGCCTTCGCGCCGGGCGGCGGTGCTGCGCGCGGACGCGCCGACGGTGGGAGCTTCGCCTCCCCTGCCGGGCACGGACGCCGAGCGGGGTGCGGCATGAAGCGCTGGCGGCTTCCGCTGGTGTTCGCCGCGGTGGGGGCGGCGCTGCTCTTCGTCCTCTTCCAGGGCTTCGGGCGGAACCCTCACGAGGTGCCCTTCATGCTGAAGGGCGCGGCCGCGCCGGACTTCACGCTCAAGCCACTGGACGGTGGTGACGCCGTGAAGCTGGCGGACCTGAAGGGCCGCCCGGTGGTCATCAACTTCTGGGCGTCGTGGTGCGGGCCCTGCAAGTACGAGCACCCGGTGCTCGAGTGGGGCGCGCGCGAGCTGGGCTCCCAGGCCGTGTTCATGGGCGTCGTCTTCGAGGACACGGAGCCCAACGCGCGCGACTTCCTGCGCCGCATGGGCGCGAGCTTCCCGCAGCTGATGGATGAGCGCTCGCGCATGGCGGTGGACTACGGCGTCGCGGGCGTGCCGGAGACGTACTTCATCGACGCGCAGGGCATCATCCGCGGCAAGCACGTGGGTCCCATCGACCCGAAGACGCTGGCCACCCGGGTGCAGGAGCTGACCCAGCCGGCGGCCCGTCCCACCGCGGAAGCCGCGCGTCAGAACTGAGTCAACTTGCGCCCGCTTGGAAGGCTGGCACCCGGGAGCCGGAAGAGGGAGGCCCGGGGCCGCCTCGCGGGAGGCCTGGAATCCGTAGTAAGTCCCATCTGTCGGCGTCGTTCGCGAGGGCTTCCCCCGGCCCCTGCTCCAGCGAGGTGGGCTTCCCATGCAGTGCCCCGAGTGCGGTGAAAGCGCGGCGGACGTCCGCTTGATGTACTGCGAGAACTGCGGCGCGAAGATGCCCGCACGTCCCGCGCCCCCGCCCCGAGCCAGCAGCGCCAGGAGCAACCGCCCCAGCCGTCCCATGACCGAGCCGGCCTATGCGGCGGAGATCCTGGACGAAGAGGAGGAAGACCGGCGCCAGGCCAGCGGCGCTCAGCCCCCGCGCGGCTCCAAGGCACAGCCTCCGCCGGAGGAGTTCGAGGACGAGGATCCGTACACGGGCCCCCGCTGGCTGAAGGACGTGCCGGGCCACTCGCAGAGCGTGTTGGGCGTGGGGCTGGTGGCGTTCTCGCTGGTGCTGTCCATCCTGCCCTTCTTCCCCAGCGTGGGCGTGCTGGGGACCTTGCTGTCGCTGGTGGGCTGCGTGGCGCTCGTCGCGCGGGAGCTGCGTCGCGACGGCAACGCGCCCGGCTGGGTGGACTCCGTACCGCTGGTGCTGATGCGGCCGGAGATCCCCGCCGCGTTCACGCTGCTGCTGCTGGCGCTGTCCGTGCGGCTGCTCTCCGGCTTCAACCTGCTCTTCCCCATCTGGGCGGCGGGGACGGCGCTCATCGCCGTGGAGCAGTACAAGCTGGTCATCGCGGAGCCGGACGGCGTGGCGCGCGACTTCGACCTCCGCTCGCTCCTGGGCTTCCCCCGGGTGGTGGCACTGGCGGGCGTGGCGGTGTGCGTGGTGGCGCTCTTCCTGTCGTGGGGCAAGGTGATGGCGGACGGCTCGGCGCTGCCGGACAACGCGCCGGTGCCGGGCGGCGTGCGCAGCGTGCCGGCCGAGCTGCGCGTGATTCCCACGACGCGGCCCTCGGACGACTCGCTCTACAGCGCGGGGGGCGGCGTCGCGTCGCGCTCGGGTTGGGACCTGCCGTTGTCGGAGCTGCCGCTGCTGGCGCTCCTGTCGCTGCTCGTGCTCGCGGCGCTGCGGACGGACGTGGAGCGCCCGGCATTCCTGCGGTGGGTGCCGGTGGGCGCGGTGAGCGTGAGCCTGCTCTGGGCGCTCGCGGGGGTGAAGCTCGCGGTGGGCCCCATCGCGTTCCTCGTGGGCCTGGGGGCGGTGGGCTTCCATGCCGTGCGCCACGCGCTGGGCCGCGACGAGCCGGCGGAGTACCTGCCGCCGGAGGACGACCCGTACGATCCGGACCAGGACCTGGAGACCGAGCCCGACTCGGGCTACCGGGGCTAGGCCGCTGGCTTCAATCGGAAGGGCTGCCCGGGCGGCGGGCGTGCGGCCCAGGATTCCGTGTGCAATACCCGTCAGGGGGCGGTAGTTAGGGACGGCCCCCGCTGGAGCCCCCGATGAATGCCGTCCTCGTCTCGTTGACCCTCGCCCTGAGCCTTGCCACGGGGCAGTTCGCGCCGCAGCAGGCCGCGAGTGAGCCTCTCGCACCAGCCCAGGAGGTGCGAGTGCAGCAGCTGGCGAAGAAGCTGCGCTGCGCGGTGTGCCAGGGCCTGTCGGTGGCGGACAGCCCGTCGTCCATGGCGCGCGCGCAGCTGGACAAGGTGCGCGAGCTGGTCTCCGACGGAAAGACGGACACCGAAATCGTCGACTACTTCGTGGCGCGCTACGGCGAGTGGGTGTTGCTGGAGCCGCGCGCGGAGGGCTTCAACTGGTTCGTGTGGCTGGGGCCGGTCGCGCTGGTGCTGGGCGGCCTCTTCGTCATCCTGAAGCAGCGTCAGCCATTGCCTGAGGGCGCCGCGCCCGCGGAAGCCGCGCCGGTCCCCTCCCCTTCCACACCCGCGCCGTCCACGGACGAAGCGGACCCCTACCTCCAGGCCGTGCGCCGGGAGCTGGAGCGCTAAGCCATGCAGCCCGAGCCCACCAACTGGTTGCCCGGAATCATCGTCCTCTCGGTCGCCTTCGTACTGGCGGCCGCGTGGCTCCTCTACATGAAGATGAAGACGGGGAGCGCGCTGCCGTCGGACACCACGGCGAAGGCGGACGGAACGGCGGACGACCTGGCGCAGCGGGCGCAGTCGCTCATCGAGCAGCTGCGCACGCTGGAGGCGGAGAAGCACCACTTCACCGCGGAGCACTACACGGCGGAGAAGGCGCGGCTGGAGAAGGAAGCGGCCGCGGCGCTGCGCGCGAAGGACGAGCACCAGAAGCGGCAGGCGGCGGGAGTGAAGGCGCCCGCGCGCAACGTGCCGGCGCCCTCGGGTTGGGCGTCGCGCAACCCGCAGATGGTGGGCGCGCTGTGGGGCGCGGGCGTGGTGGTCTTCTTCGGAGGGCTGGGCTACCTGCTCGTCTCCGAGCAGAAGCCGCGTGAGGAAGGCCAGATGGGCACGGGCGCGACGCCGCCGGGCATGGCCCAGCAGCAGATGCCGCAGATGCCCGAGATGAACGACGAGCTGGAGCAGGCGCGTCAGCGGCTGGCGTCGAACCCGGGCGACGTGGAGGCCGCGTCGATGCTGAGCCACGAGCTCATCCGTCAGCAGCAGTTCGACGAAGCGCTGAAGGTGACGCTGAAGGGCCTGGCGGTGGATCCGTTCAACGTGGAGCTGCGGGTGCACCGGGGCGTGCTGCGCGCGGCGTCGCAGGGCGACCTGCAGGGCGCGGAGCAGGAGCTGATGGAGCTGGTGGACACGTGGCCGGACGCGCAGGAGGCGCTCATCTTCCTGGGCAGCCTGTCGCTGCGCCGGGGCGACAAGGCCGGAGCGCTGGAGCATTTCGAACGCTTCACGGTGGAAGTGCCCAAGAACATGCAGCCCCCGCAGCTGGCCCCCGCCATCGCCCAGCTGCGCGAGCAGGTCGCGCAGCAGTAGCCAGTCAGCCCAGCCCGCGGATGGGCGCACCGTCGAGGAACGCGCGGATGTCCTCCACGGCCTCACGGAAGTACGTCGCGTAGTTCCCCTGGGACACGTATCCCAGGTGCGGCGTCGCCAGCAGATTCGGCAGCGTCCGCAGCACGTCGTCCGTAGGCACCGGCTCTGTTTCAAAGACATCCACCGCCGCGCCCGCGATGCCCCCCTGCTGGAGCGCCTCGACCAGCGCCGGCTGATCCACGATGGCCGAGCGCGACGTGTTGATGAGGTACGCCGTGGGCCGCATCCTCGCGAGCTCCGCACGCCCCACAAGCCCCCGCGAACGCTCGCCCAGCACCAGGTGGATGGACACGAAGTCGCTCGTCTCCAGGAGCACCTCCTTCGACGCGGCCCGCGTCACGCCCACCTCCCCTGCCCTCGCATCCGTGAGGTTCGGGCTCCACGCGACGACGTCCATCCCGAACGCCGCACCCACGCGGGCCACCCGGCTCCCGATCTTCCCCAGGCCCAGGAGCCCCAGCCGCTTCCCGTGCAGGTCCACGCCCACCGAGTGCTGCCACGGGCCCCCCTGCCGGAACGCCGTGCTCTCCCCCACCACGTTCCTCGCGAGCGCCAATATCAACGCCCACGTCAGCTCCACCGGAGGCTCGGTCGCGCTCGCCGTCCCGCACACCGTCACGCCGCGCGCGGTGGCCGCGGCCACATCGATGGACGCATTCCGCATCCCCGTCGTCACCAGCAACCGCAGCCGTGGCAGCCGCTCGAGCAGTGACTTCGGAAACGGCGTGCGCTCCCGCATGACGACGAGCAGGTCGAACGGCGACAGCGCCGCGACCAACTCCTCCTCACCGGAGAAGTGCTCGCGGAGCACCGTCACCTCGACCTGTCCGCTCACGGAAGACCAATCCGCGAGCCGCGTTGAAACACCCTGATAGTCATCCAGGACAGCACAGCGCAGCTTCTCCATGGCACCCGCCAGGATCCGCCGCGCCGCCACCGAACGTCAATGCACCGCGGCCTTCCGGCGACGGAACCGGCGCACCTTCTCCACCAGTTCATCCGACAGCACACCCTTCACCGCGTTGCGCGTCTGGCGGGCCCACTCCTCGGAGCGCGTGAACCACGTGCCCGCGAAGCCCGCGCCGTGCGCGCGCAGGGACACCGTCTGGCGCTGCTTCGTCACCCAGTCGGACTTGTACGTCTCCGTGCCTCGCAGGAAGTCGTACTCCGTCAGGCCCATGTCGATGGCGTCCTTGAACGTCTCGCCCACGAGCACCAGGCCCACGCTGCGGTTGCGCCACGCCGGGTCATAGCCGGACTGGAAGTACACGAACGTCTGGCCATGCAGGATGCCGTACACGGACGCCACCGCCTGGCCGCCCACCTTCATCGTGTACATCCGCAGCCGGCCCCGCTCCGCCAACCACTGCGTCGCGTCCCGGTGGAACGCCTCCACCCCGGCGCCCTTGATGCCCTGCGACCCTCCATCCGAGGACCAGCGCAGCGCATGCAGCCGGAAGAAGTCCGTCATCGGCCCGGCAAGCGCACCCGGCGCGTCCGTGCGCTCGATGCGGTAGCCGTCCTGCTTCTCCAGCCACTTGCGGCGGCGCAGGTAGTTGTCCCGGCGGCCCGTGCGCTTGAGGAACGCATCGAACGGCTCGCCCGGCACCAGCGTCTCGTACGGGCACACGTAGCGCTCCGTCACGCGCACGTCGCCAAACACCTCGCGCGCCACGCCGAGGGTCGTCGAACCCTCGCGCAGGTCCGTCAAATCCAGCACGTCCCACTCGTCGCGCAGCCCCTGGAGCACGTTGAAGAACGTCCGGGCCATCTCCGCCTCACGGCCCTTGCGCGCCACCACGTCCAGGTAGTCGCTGCCCACGTGCGTCTCACCCAGGAAGCCCAGGCGCCGCACGCGCATGCCATTCACCCAGCGGTGCTCCAAGCCCAGCGGCAACAGGCCCACCAGCGTGCCCAGCCTGTCGCGCGCCGTCAGCACCAGCGGCCGCACGTCAGGCGAGATGCGCCGGCACCACGGATACAGCCACTCCCACGCGTTGAACGGACCGGCCGTGCTCGCGTCCAGCAGCGAGTTCCACTCCGCCCGCATCCCCGCCAGCTGCGAGGCACTGCCCACCGCCGCCACGTCCAGCCGCGGCGCCAACCTCGGCCCCGACGTCAACTCGTCTTCGCGGATCACCGCGTCACCCTGATGCCTTTCCCGAAGCAATGCCCCGGCCCCCGGGGGCGATTGCAACCCGGGAGCCAGCTCCTGTTCCCTCACGACGCGCGCTTGCTCGGCCGGCGCTCGGACTTCAGCGCCTCCCGGACCACGTCCGCCACCTGCCCCATGACTTCCGGCGACAGGTCCTGGTGGCACGGAATCTCCAGGATCGTGCGCCGCAGCTGCGCGACCTCCGGGAACTCGGACGGGTCGCACGCGGGATGGAAGCGCTTCCAGAAGTCGATGGCGTCGATGCCCTTCTCACGCAGCTTCGCCAGCAGCAGCTCCTTGTCCTGCACCACCATTGGGTAGAACAGCGGGCTGACGCCCGGAGGCAGCTGATTGAAGAGCGGCGGCGACACGTCGCGCAGCCGGCCCAGCAGCAGGAAGTAGTTGCGGCGGCGCGCCTCGACGATGGACTCCAGGTCCTGCGCCAGGGCAATCCGCTTCGTCAGCGGGCTCATGCCCAGGTCCACGTGCCGCCGGTCGAAGTGCTGCGTGCCCGTGGCCACCCGCTCGATGCTCGCGGCCTTCACCGTGCCGTGCCCCACCGAGCGAACCAGGCCGCGCAGTCCCCGGCCCACTGCCCCGCCGCGCAGCTCCATGTTCTGCAGCAGCGCGGACACGGTGTGGCTGAAGGTGGACGCCAGCGGCGGCGACGGCGGCTCCGGCAGGCTGTACGAGCGCTTGCCGTTGACGACCAGCGCACCTCCATTGGGTACCGGAAGGGTCTTGTAGAGGCAGAAGATGCCCACGTCGCCCGTGGTGCCCAGCGGCGTCGCGCCGTCCGACGACAGGAGCGACAGCGCGCAGTCCTCAATCAACGGGATGCCGTGCTCGTCCGCCAGCTTGCGCATGGCGTCCACCGGCCCCGGGAAGCCCGCGTAGTGGATGAGGTAGAGCGCGCGCGTCTTCGGCGTAATCCGCTTCGCCACGTCCGCCACGTCCACATCCCAGCGGCTGCCCACGCGGTAGAAGCGCGGAATGGCGCCCGCGTCCACCACCGCCTCCACCTCCACGCCGTGGTGGTAGGCGGGCATCAGCACCTCGCCGCCGTCCAGGCGCAGCATCTTGATGGTCAGCCAGACGGCGTTGCGCGCGAAGTAGAAGTACCGCGCGTTGGGAGACGAGAACGGCGGCAGCGCCCCCGGACGCGGCGGGGCCATCAGCATGCCCGGCCACAGCGTGGGCAGGGACGGCACGAACATCTTGTCGGTCGTCTTCACTTCTTCCATCGCGCCACCACCTCTTTCGCCGCCGGTACCCACCGGAACTTCGCCGCGCACAGGGCCCGGCCGAAGGCGGTGTCGTTGAACACGTAGAGCCAGGTGTGCCGGCGGACCTGATCCGTCCAGTCGCGCTTCCACACCATGTCCGGACCCAGGAAATCGAACTCGGTGAGCCCCCGGTCCAGGCAGTCCGCCAGCACCTCCTCCATCAGGAGCTGCCCCGGGCTGCATTCCTTCAGGGACTCGTCGTAGCCGGGCTTCAGCAGGAAGTAGCGCCCGCCGAACTCCAGGCCGTACTGGAACGCCACCGCGCGCCCGTCCACGCGCAGGAAGTACAGCGCCAGCCGCTTGCGGTAGGCCGAGTCCCGCGCCAGCTCCGTGTAGAAGCCGCGCGTCTTCGCGTCCTGCGCCATGGCCGTGCCATTCGCGCCCTTCCAGCCGCTCTGCTCCAGCAGCAGCCCTTCCTCCAGCGTGCCCTCCAGGTCCAGCCCGCCGGAGATGCGCTCGAAGGTGACCTTCCCCTTCTCCTCCAGCTTGCGGCGCCGGCGGCGGCAGTTGGCCTTGAACTTGGACGGCAGCTTCGCGAAGTACGCGTCCTTCTTCGCGGGCAGCGGCACATAGGGCGACTGCAGCGACTCCCACTCGCCCACCGGCAAGCGGGCCTGCTTCGCGGCCTCCATCAGGCGGAAGCCCACGCCGCCGTCCGGCACGTCCGTCAGCCGCAGCACGTCCCAGCCGCCCGTCGCGCGCAGGTGCGCGAGGAAGGCCTGGGCCGCGGCATCCGGCTCCCGCGCCAGCATGTCGAAGCGGCAGGAGTGCGCGTTGGCCGCGGAGGTGAGCTGGCGGACAGGAACGCCGTACATCGACGTGCGCTCCTCCACCAGCGGCAGCGCGGCGGTGAGCGTTCCATCCTCGCCGCGCATCAGCAGCACGCGCATGCGTGCCCCGGCGGCGAAGTTGTCCAGCCACAGCCGCAGGAACTCATGCCGGTAGAACAGCTCGTGGGAGGTCGTCTCCACCAGCTGGTTCCACTCGGCTTCCAGGGACATGAAGTCCGCCCGGTCGTTGACTTCCACGACCTGGGAGGCAGTCGATAGTTGAATGGCTTCCATGTTCGCGGGCCCCAAGGTGGTGATGGCCAATGCGGCCTACAACCCGCTGCGCGCCATCTTCAGCAGGCAGGCAGCGACCTTGCGGCTGTCGTGTCGGATCTTGGAACCTTCCTTGAGGAGGTCCGCCTGCACCGGAATCACGCCGGAGGACAAGAGCTCCCGCGTCTCCGCCGTGACCATGAAGGAGCCCTTGCGCGCATAGCGCTGGATGGCATCCTCATTGGGCGCCCGGCCGTTGACGAGCACCGCGTCCAGCACCGGCCCCACGTGGTCGATGACGGCCTGCACGTGGTCCAGGCAGTTCATGCCGTCCGTCTCACCCGGCTGGGTCATCAGGTTGGCCACCATGACCTTCAGCGCGCGCGTCTCCTTCAGCGCCTGGGCCACGCCATCCACCAGCAGGTTGGGCAGCACGCTCGAGTACAGCGACCCCGGCCCGATGGCGATGAGGTCCGCCGAGTAGATGGCCTCCAGCAGGCCGTCCACCGGCGGCGGAGAACGGGGGCTGAGCGACACGCGGCGCACGCGGCCCTGGGCGCGGCAGATGTTGCGCTCGCCCACGACCTCCGTGTCGTCATGCATCTGGGCGACGAGTTGCACCGACGCGAGCGTGCTCGGCAGCACCTGTCCCTGCGCGCCCAACAGCTCCCCGGACAGCCGCACCGCCTCCAGGAAGTCGCCCTTCAGCTCCGCGAGCGCGGCGATGAGCAGGTTGCCCACCGCGTGGCCCGCGAGGCCCTTCGCGCCGCCGAAGCGGTACTGGAACACGTCCTTCAGCGCACTCTTGCCCCCCGCGAGCGCCACCAGGCAGTTGCGGATGTCACCCGGGGGCAGCACGCCGTGCTGGCGGCGCAGGCGGCCGGAGCTGCCGCCGTCGTCGCTCATCGCCACGACCGCGGTGATGTCCACGCCTGGCTGGCCGCCCTTGGGGGCCGCGCGCCGGGCCAGCCCCTTGAGCACCATGGGCAGGCCCGTACCGCCGCCCATCGCGACGATGCGCGTGGGACGGTTCTTTGGCGCCTGCAGCAGCTCGTTGCGCTCCACGGCCTGCTGCTTGCTGCGCGCGTCGTCCTGGTTCCACTGCTCTGAGAACGGTGCGTCCACGTCCATGCCCACCATGTTCCGACCCCCTCGCCCATCCCAATCCATGGCTCTCCACCCTTGGCATCCCGGCCTCCCCCGACAACCGGAGGCCGCGGACGGTCATCAACGCCTACTACTGAACCGAGCTACCGAGCACCCCGCCCCAACAGCACGTGCCGGACGGTGTGGAAGATGATGCCGACATCGAGGAACAGCGACCCGTTCTTCACGTAGTACAGGTCGAACTCCAGCTTGTTGCGCGCGTCCTCCACCGAAGCGCCGTAGGGGTAGCGGATCTGCGCCCAACCCGTGATGCCCGGCTTCACCGCCTCGCGCACGCCGTAGAACGGAATCTGCTGCTTGAGCTGCTCGGTGAACACCGGGCGCTCCGGACGAGGGCCCACGAAGCTCATGTGGCCCAGCAGCACGTTGAACACCTGCGGAATCTCGTCGATGCGCGTCTTGCGGATGAACTTGCCCACCCGCGTGACGCGGTCGTCGTTGGAGCGCGCCCACACCGCGCCGTTCTTCTCCGCGTCGGTGCGCATGCTGCGGAACTTCCAGAGCGGATACGCGTGGCCACCCAGGCCTACGCGGTCCTGCCGGTAGAAGACGGGGCCCCTGGAGTCCAGCTTGATGGCCAGCGCCACCAGGATCAGGAAGGGCGAAGCCATCAGGAGGAGCAGCGACGCCACCGCCACGTCGAACACGCGCTTGAAGGCCCGGCGCAGGGGCGACACCGTCATCTCATCCGCGAAGGCGAAGTCGCTCGCTCGCAGGAACTGCACCGGGATGCGGCGCAGCACGCGCTCGCAGAAGCCCGCCGCGTCGTACACCCGCCGCCCGTCCAGCCGGCAGCGCAGCAGCGAGTCCACCCAGTTGGCGCCGCGCATGTCATCCGCGGCCTGCACCACGTAGGAGGCGTTGAGCCGAGCCGCCATCGCGTCCAGCGGCTCCTCCACCTTGCGCGGGTCCACCAGGGCCACCACGCGGAAGGAACCCTCGCCGCCGTCTTCGATGGCGCTCGCCACCGCGCGGGCCTTGAGGCCATCACCGACGACGAGCACCGCGTCGGGTTCACCCACCAGCGCCCGGATGGAGACGCGCACCACCAGGGTGCCGGCCAGGGCGCCCATCGCGCCACCCAGCAGCGTGCCCGGAGGCAGCACCACCGGCAGGGCCAGCGGCAGGAGCAGCATCACGCCACCCGCCACCATCGCGGTGACGCCCGCGGCCTTGAGGAAGCGGTAGCCGCGCGTCCGGTCCTCGGCCGCGATGCGCAGGTCATACAGGTCCAACAGGTACAGCGTGAACTGGAAGGTGACGACGAAGGCCAGGCCCAGTCCCACCAGCGTCGGCCACAGCGTGGCGAACGGCGGCTGGGAACCCAGGGGCGCGAAGAGGGCCGCGCAGGCCGCGGCACCCGCGACACAGGCCAGCGCGATCGCCGAGGACTCGGCGAGGAAGAACGTCAGTTTCTTGGCTGAAAAATAGTGGTGGAAAACGCGAAGCACGTGACTCCTCCAACCCCAACCCGCCGCCGCTCCAGGCCCTCCGCCCATCGCACCTCATCGGTGCGAGGAGCGGGTCGGGCCACGAATCACTTCAACTCGACAACCGACTGCTACTTCTTCACGTAGTTCTTCAGGTACGGGGTCGCGTTCACTTCCGCCCCGTTGAGCACGCAGCCCACCAGCGCCGCGCCCGCCAGCTGCTCCACCGCCTGGTTCACCACCTTGGAGGGGGTGACGTTGGCGCGGATGACCATCAGCACGCCGTCCATCTGGTGGCCCAGGATGGCCGCGTCCGCGAACGGCAGCGTGGGCGGCAGGTCCACGTACACCTCGTCGAAGCCCTCACGCACCGCCTTGAGGAACTGCTTCATGCGGGCGCTGGCCAGCACCTGGGTGCTCTCCTCCGGCGTGGAGCCGGCGGGGATGACCGCCAGCCGCGTGGAGTTGAAGCGGCGCACCACGTCGCGCACGTCGCACTCACCGGCCAGCAGCTCCGCCAGGCCCACCTTGTTGCGCATGCCCAGCGTGGGGGCCACCTGCCCCCGGCGCAGGTCCGCGTCCACCAGCAGGATGCGGCGCTCCGGGTTCGCCCGGGCCGCGGCCAGGGCCAGGTTCACGCTCGTCACCGTCTTGCCCTCGCCGGGCATCGCGGAGGTGAGCGCCACCACCTTCATCGGACGCTGCTCGCGCATCCGCTCCAGGCGGTAATACAGGGTGCGGTACTGCTCGGCGGCCGCGGAAGCAGGGGCCGTGAGCGTCACCACCCGGCGGTCCACTGCGTTCGAGGAAGCCGCGCTCTCATCCACGCGGGGGAGGAAGTTACCGGCCCGCTCCATCGTCGAATCCATCTGAGTTCTCCAATCCTTTCCGTAGGGGGTCGGCAATTAGTTCAGGGAAGTAGGCGAGGAGACGCTGTTCTTGCTCCCAGCCATCGGCATCAAGATCCGCTTCTCCGTCTTGCCTTGCATGTTCGGGACCACCGCCAGGACAGGGAGCGTGATGCGCTCGCGGACCTCGGTGCCATCGCGCAGGCTGTCGTCGCGCATCTCCAGGACGGTGCCAGTCAGGACACCCAGAGACAGGGCCACCAGGGCGGCGATGAGCAGGCCCGTCATGCGGTCAGGGCGAGCAGGCGAGGAAGGCACACCGGCGGGCGAGATGACATTGAACAGGCTCTTGGCGCTCTTGGCCTCCAGCTCCTGGGCGATCTCCGCCTCCACCTTGCGGCTCACCACGCTCTGGTACTTGGTGCGGGCGATTTCGTAGTCCCGGTTCATGACCGCCAGCTCCTGGGCCCAGCGCGGGGTGTTGTTCAGCCGCGCCTGGTACGCCTCGGCCTGCTTCTGGAGGTCCACGATGTCCTTCTGCACGTTGCTGATGAGCGTGGACACGCGGGTGCGCTCGTTGCGCTCGGCGAACATGCGGCCTTCGGCGTCCTTGCGCTGGGCGCTGATGTCACCCAGCTCACGCTCCATCCGCTTCACTTCCGGGTGATCCGGCGTCCACTGCGTCTTGGCCTGCGTGAGGGTGCGGGACAGCCCGCTCTCCGTGGCCTCCAGGCGGCCGGCCTCGCTGTCCGCGGCGTTGCGAGCGCGGGCCAGGTCGGAGCGGCGCGCTTCGGCGGTGCGCAGCTCCTCGGACTTCATCTGCAGCTGGGCGCCAATGCGCTCCAGGCCGCGCATGTTCATCTCCATCTGCTCGGGCAGCTCGCCCAGGTGGTCCACCTTGAACTTGGAGATCTTCGTCTCCCAGGAGGACACGGCCTTGCCCATGGCGACCATCTCCTCGGTGAAGAGGTCGGTGGCGCGGGCCGCCTGCGTCTGGCGGATCTTCAGCGTCTCCTCGGAGAAGATGGCCGGCAGGCGGTTGGCCACCTGCGCCACCACCTGCGGGTCTCGGCCCGCGTAGGTGAGCTCGAAGGCCGTCTCACCCTCGACGCGCACGGTGAGGTCCTTGCGCATCTGCTCCACCGCCGCCTCGATGCCCTTATCGGACACGAGCTCCGGGTAGAGGTTCATCTCCTCGATGGCCTTCTGCAGCACCGGCCGCGCCAGCAACTCCTGGCGGACGGTGACGAGCCGCTGCTCGATGAGCTCGCTCACCGTGCGCTGGACCATCTCCTCGCCAGGGCGCTGCGGCTCCACACGCACCACCACGGACGCTTCATAAATGCTCGGCCGGGTCATCACGATGGCCGCACCCAACACGAAGATTGCTGCAGCGATCGCCCCCACCAGGGCCTTGCGGCGCCACAGCGCCGAAAGCAACTGGTCCGCCGTCATCCCACGCTCCATGATCCGCTCCTCCATCCTCGTAGCTCTCAAAGGTTGCCTACCAAGCTGTCATGACCAGACGGAGGGCGAACACGTTGCGTGTCAGGTCCCCCGCCCCAGCGACATCCGCCGCACCCACCTGCGCGATGCGGTCGAACGCGCCCTGCAGCGCCAGCTTCCGGCTCAGCCGGTACTCGACGCCTCCACCCACCGCATAGCCCTGCGACACGTTCGTGGTGTTTCGCCACTGCGTGTAGTTCTCACCGGGCGCCGTGCCGTTCCGGAAGAAGCTGGCCGCCCCGAAGGCCGACAGCTTCTGCGTGAAACGATGCGCCCCCATCACCGACGCGTAATCCGCCCACACCGCGCCGGAAAAACCGCTCGCGCCCACCAGGTCGTGGCCCACGGCGAAGCCGAAGTCAGTGCGCTCGCCCTCGCGCACCAGCTCCACCGCCACGCGGGGCATCCACCCGCCGCGCGTCGCGTCCGAAGGCAGGTAGCGCACCGGCCCGCCCCGGAGGGTGAGCGTGGTGGGCCGCGTCAGCCGGTAGCGCAGGGCCGCGGAAGCGCCGTGCGCCTGGCTGTAGTCCTGGTCGTACAGGAAGCCCTGGTAACGGTACTCGGCGCCCAAGGACAGCCGGCGCGTGGTGCGGTACCACAGCTCCACGGACGGGGTGTGCGCATAACCCGCCACCCGTCCCGGCTCGATGATGCGCGTCGCCTCGAACATGTAGTTGCCGCGCACGTCCAGCCGCTCCGACACGCGCCCCGTGAGCCCCACCTTCGTCTGTGCATAGAAGGTGGGCGCCGTGGAGCGCGCCAGGCCGTCACGCGGCAGCGACGTGGGGTCGGTGACGCGGAACACCCGCGCGCTGGCGTCCAGCCGCAGCCGCCGGGACAACACGTCCCGGAAGCCCACGCCCGCGCGGTGGTCCACCGTCGTCGTCCCGGAGCCGTGCCGGGCCAGGAGGTCCGTGGCGTAGAAGGACTCGAGCGTCAGCTGCTCGTTCTTCACGTCCAGGCCCAGCCGAGGGGACAGCTTCGTCATGAACTGCCCGTTGGTGCCAGTCCCGCCCAGACGGATGTCGTTGTCGAAGCGCTCCTCCGCCGTGAGGCGGAGCCGAGGCTCCAGGATGGTGGCCGCCTGCGCGGCCGGCGCGGCGATGAGACAGCCTGCAATCACTGCCCGCTTCCAGTTGCCCCTCACCGCCGCCCTCCCGTCCTGACCCACGCCCACGCCCATGTTCGCTGCTTCCCGGTGTCTGTCTTTGATGGCTTCGCGTCCGTCCTGATTCACGGGACGACGACGGTGTCACCCGGCCGCAGGATGACGCTCTCGCCGTCGGGGGAGACCAGGTCGCTGTAGCGCACCGGGATCTGCCCGCCCTTGCCGTCCGTGCGGATGACCACGATGCCGTCGGAGTTGGCGAAGTCCGTGAAGCCGCCGGCCAGCGCGATGGCCTGCAGCAGGGAAACGCGGCCGCGCAGCGGGTAGGCGCCCGGGTGGGCCACTTCGCCCGTGACGAAGACGCGGCTGCTGTTGACCTCGCGGACGATGACCGTCACGCGCGGCTCCTGCACGTACGGCTGCAGGCCCGAACTGAGCGCCTCCGCCAGCTCCGTGGGCGTCTTGCCCGCGGCCTGGATCTCCCCCACCATCGGGATGGAGATGAAGCCGTCGGGACGCACCGGCACCGTGCGCGACAGCTCCTGATCGCGCCACACGCTCACGTCGAGCACGTCCTCGCGGCCGATGCGGTAGGGCTGCTCCGCGTTGTCGACCTTCAGCGTCTGCTGGTGAGCACAACCCGACAGGAGGAGCATCCCCATCACCGTCCAGAACCCCGTGCGCCGCATTCCCATCTTCCGCTCTCCTTCGTTCACTGATGTTCCGTGCGATCCACCGTTCACACGCCCTGAAGGGCCGGGTGGTTCGCTTCTGGCGGAGGCTCTTAGCAGCGCGTGTGCCAGCGGCTGGGGGGAGGGAAAACCCTTGGAATGCAGTGGGTTACGGCGTGCCACATCAGGCGCACATGGGCGCATCCGGGAAAAATTCCGGTCCTACCCCGGTGTTCGCCCCTGTGCTTTCTGCCGTTCGCTTCCACAGGGTGGAAGAGGATTGCCCAACGCGAGCCCCGTACCTTCCACGCCCTTTCGGGCTCCCCCCGGGCCCCCCAAGCCAGGGCCCTGGCACGGGACTTGATAAGGGATTGGGCGTCGGACAGCGGTAGTGGTTCAGGGGTCCAATTCAGTCCAGAGGGGGACAGCGGATGGGCAAGGTGGCAGGGGCGGTGGGGGTGGTGTTCATGCTCGGAACCAGCATCGTGGGCCTGATGGGGGCCTCGCTGGGCAACGGCGTCGAAGCGGGAGTGCTGGGCATGGTCGGCCTGGCCCTGTACGGCGGCAGCTCGCTCTTGAGCGGCAGGGCGGCGGAGCCCGCGGGCGTCGCGAAGCAGGCGTAGCGCCTCAAGTCAGCGCTGACTGAAACGCTGTAGGAAGCACAGGGCCTTCGGGCCGGATCAGCGAAGTGGGGAGCCAGGCTTCCCCCGCTGCCGGCCCGTGGGCCCGTGTCGTATCCGGGCCCTGGCCTCCCCTTCACTTCAAGGCTGACGAGGCTCGGCTTCCGGAGCGTGGGAGGCCTGCGCGTCCGGCAGCGCGCGCGGCTCCTGGACGGAGGCTCGAGGCGGCACCTCCTGCTCCGGCAGCGGCTGCTGTTCAGTGCCCTGCGCTTCCTGACGGCGCAGGCGCATGGCCCGGCTCCACAGGGCGATGCCAGCCCACGCGCCCACGACCGCCGCGGGCACGGCCACGACGTGGGGCCAGTAGAGCGCCACGCCGGCCAGTGCCAGCGGCACCACGCCCGCGCCGAAGACGACCTTGGATTCGGTGCGGCCCAGCTCGCGGTGATTGGTGACGGCGGCGCCCACGGTGTTGCCCAGGCGCACCGCGCCCGCGGCCGCGCGGCTCATGCTGCCCCGCCGGCCGCGAGTCCCCCGCTGCCCGCGAGGAAGAGGAGGCGCGGCGGTCATGCGACGCGCCCTTCCACTGAGCACCACCTCCGTCGCGTGCTCCAGGTCCTGGAGGTACATGTCCTCCATGCACCGGGCGAAGGGAGCGTCCTCCACGGCGACGTCGATCTCGGAGTTGCCCAGCCAGCTGGCGGGGTTGAGGTTGGACGAACCGACGCGCGCCCAGGTGCCATCCGCCACCGCCGTCTTGGCGTGGAGCATGGTGCCATTCCATTCATAGACGCGGATGCCGGCCTCCAACAGGGGGCGGTAGCCGGCCTGGGTGAGCGGGCGCAGCGCGGGGATGTCGCTACTGCCGGGCACGAGCAGCCGCACATCCACTCCGTCGCGCGACGCGGCCCGGAGCGCCTGCACATAGGTGGCGGTGCCCACGAAGTAAGCGTCGGTGAGCCACAGCCGCTTGCGCGCGAGCGAAGCGATGAGCTGGTCCACGCGGAAGAGGCCCGCGCTCCAGGGCACGCCGGCCACCACGCGAAGGGACACGTCCCCCATGGTCAGGGAGGCGCGAGCGGACAGGCAGCCCTCTTCATCCAGAGGAGGGCCCACGGTGCTCCACCCCTGGGCGAAGGCGCGCACCAGGTCCGCCACGGCGGGGCCGCGAATCTCCAGGCCGGTGTCGCGCCAGGGGGCCACGCCCTTCTGCTCGTCGCCCACCCACTTGTGGCTCACACACAGGCCGGAGACGAAGCCCACCTCGCCGTCCACGGTGAGGGTCTTGCGGTGGTTGCGGCCCAGCCACGCCAGGGGCCGGTCGAACTGGAAGGGATTGAAGCAGCGCACCTCCACGCCCGCGTCGCGCAGGGTGCGCCAGTAGTGGCGGGACGCGGTGCCCTGGCAGCCCAGCCAGTCATAGAGGACGCGGACCTGCACGCCGTCGCGAGCACGGGCGGCCAGCGCGTCCGCGAAGGCGCGGCCCACGTCGTCGTCTTCGATGATGTAGTTCTCGAAGAGGATGGAGCGCTGGGCCTGCTGGATGGCTCGGAGCCATGCCGGATAGTTCTCGCGAGCGTCGCGCAGCAGGTGCACGTCGTTCCCCGGCACGAGCGGTGCGCCCGCGGCGCGAGAGAAGACCTGTTCGGCGAGGTTGTGCTGCCGGCCGCTGATGCCCGATGACTTCACGATGGCCACGCAGTGTCTCCTCGGGAAATCGGGGTGCGCCCGAAGGCTCTGGGTGAGGTGCGGTTCCCTTGGGACGGTCGCAAGGGCTGCGCGTGAAGGGATTCCAGCGCGCTCGCGGCGGCGTCGAGGGCCTGTCTGCCCGGCTGTCCTCCCCTCGAGTCCGGGGACCGGGGGATGCGCTGTGTGGCGCGGGGGTGCATGAGCAACCTCACTTCCTACCCTTTCCCGCGCGTCTCCGCCCAGGGGGACGGGCGAGGAGGAGACGAAGGCGTGAACGAACCAGCCCCTGCCCTGCCCCGCCTGTCGTTCGACTTCCCGGAAGGCGCCGACTTCAGCAACGGCGTGAACCACGAGTGGCTCCTGACCAACGGCCGAGGGGGCTACGCCTCCGGCACGGTGGTGGGCTGCAACACGCGCCGCTACCACGGCCTGTTCATCCCCACGTTGGAGAAGCTGGGCCGCACGGTGCTGATGGCGCGGATGGAGGAGACGGCGCTGGTGGACGGGGAGCGCTACCGGCTCACGTCCGAGGAGCACGATGACGGCACCACGGTGGAGGACGGCGCGAGGCACCTGCGGCACTTCCACCTGGAGGGACTGGTTCCCGTCTGGGAGTACGCGGTGGGGCGTGCGCGGCTGAGGCGCCGCTGCGTGATGGTGCACGGCGAGGACACGGTGTTCCTCGCGTGGGAGCACCTGTCCGGTCCGGAGGTGACGCTGCACCTGCGGCCGTTCCCGGTCATGCGCCCGCATGACGGGCCACTGCTGAAGGCCGTGGGGGAGCCCATCGTCACGCTGCGAGGCCCGCTGGTGGAGCTGCGCAACGGAGAGGACGGTCCGATCCAGCGGATGCGGCTGTATGCGGACGGGCCCACGCCGTACGTGAGCCTGGCGGAGACCTCCAGGCCCCAGCACCTGCGGACGGAGAAGGCGCGCGGCTATGACTTCACGGAGGTGCAGCACTCGCCGGGCTACTTCACGGCGACGCTGAAGCCCGGGGGCACGCTCTACTTCGGGCTCACGACGCAGGCGCCGGGACACCTGCTGGAGCGGAATCCCAAGGAGGTATTCGAACGGGAGCTGGGGAGGCAGGAGCGCCTGCTGGAGCGCGCCCCGGAGCATGGGCGCACGGGAGTGCCGGCGCGGCTGGTGTTGGCGGCGGACCAGTTCATCATCGATCCGCCAAGGCCCGCGGACGCCGCGTGGGCGCGGTCGATGGGATTGGACGCAAGGAGCGTCATCGCGGGCTACCCATGGTTCACGGACTGGGGCCGGGACACGATGATCAGCCTGGACGGGCTGACGTTGGCGACGGGGCGCTACCGCGAGGCGGCGGCCATCCTGCGCACGTTCGAGCACTACGTGCGGGACGGCCTGATTCCGAACTACTTCCCGGACGGAGAGAACGAGGGCGTCTACCACACGGCGGACGCGACGCTCTGGTTCTTCCACGCGGTGGACCGCTACCTGGAGGAGACGGGAGACGAGGCGCTGTTGCGAGACCTGTTCCCGACGCTGCAGGACATCGTGGCGCACCACCAGAAGGGCACGCGCTTCCACATCGGCGTGGACCCCGCGGACGGGCTCCTGCGACAGGGACAGGAGGGCTACCAGCTCACCTGGATGGACGCGAAGGTGGAGGGCTGGGTGGTGACGCCACGCCGGGGCAAGGCGGTGGAGCTCAACGCGCTGTGGTTCAACGCCCTGCGCCTGATGGCGGGCTGGGCGGAGCGGCTGGGGTTGGAATCCGGGCCATACCGGGCCGCGGCGGAGAAGGCACAGGGCAGCTTCAACCAGCGCTTCTGGAATGAAGCGGCCGGGTGCCTCTACGACGTGGTGGACGGAGAGGATGGCCGCGAGGACGCGAGCGTGCGGCCGAACCAGGTCTTCGCCATCTCGCTCAAGCATCCGGTGCTCAAGCGGGACAAGTGGGCGAAGGTGCTGGAGGCGGTGCGCCGCGAGCTGGTGACGCCGGTGGGCCTGCGCAGCCTGGCGCCGGGGAGCAGGGACTACAAACCGAAGTACGACGGAGACCTGCGGGCCCGCGACGCGGCCTATCACCAGGGCACGGTGTGGGGCTGGCTGATTGGCCATTATGTGGACGCAACGTTGAAGGTGTCCCCGGATATCAAGGCCGCGAGGGCCCTGCTGTCTGGAATGGAGGACCACCTGTCTCACGCGGGGATTGGGCAGATCTCCGAAATCTTCGACGCGACGGAGCCCTACCGACCGAGAGGCTGCTTCGCCCAGGCCTGGAGTGTCGCGGAGGCGCTGCGGGTGTTCAGCAAGACCAACGTGGGGTGATCAGTCTCTCGGGGCGAAGACGGCCTCCTGCTCCGCTGCGCCCCGGGCGTCGCGACATCGCTCGAAAGCCAGGGGAGCAGGAGCAGGAGGCATTTCATTCGCGGCCCCTCCATGAGGAGGAATCCCATTCACGGCCGGGCCACACGCGTGTCAGGGATAGCACGCGTAGAAGAGGATTGATTGGTTGGAGGTATCGTGAACAGTGCAGAAGTTACTGCCACTCACGACCGTACAGGTCTGCCCCTCCGGCTGTGAGGATGGGCACCGGTTCTTGAGGACGCTGCACGTACTTCTACACCCGCCCGGGCAGAGGTCATCGCACCACTCCACATTCGCCAGTCGCCATGTGCCAGTCTGGGCGACACACGCTCCGTTACTGCACGTCTGGCCTCCGGAACAGGTCTGGACCAGGGTGTCGGTAGAGCCGCAGGCGCCCCCACCGCAGCCGGTACCGGTCACCCTCCGGACGTCATTGCCGCTGCAGTAGGTGCTGCTCGCGGTGGAGCACGTCTGAACAAATGAATCCGAGGAACCACAAGCCCCCCCGCTGCAGCCGGTGCCCGTGCTCCTGCGGACATCATTGCCGCTGCAGTAGGTGCTGCTCCCGGTGGAGCACGTCTGGACAAGTTGCTGGCTGGATGCGCAGGAGCCACCGCTGCAGCCGCTATTGACCGTTCTATAGACGGTATTGCCGCTGCAGTAGGAACTGCCGACGCCCGTCTGACACGTCTGGACGAAGTTGTCGGTGGAGTCACACGAGCCACCGCTACAGCCGGTGCCCGTGGTCTGACGGACGTCGTTGCCACTGCAGTAGGTGCTGCTCGACGTTGAGCACGTCTGGACCAGGGTGTCGCTGTAGCCACAAGAGCCACCGCTGCAACCCGTTCCCCTGCTCCGGCGGACGGAGTTGCCGCTGCAGTAGGTGCTGCTCGAGGTGGAGCACGACTCGATGAGTTGCTGCGTGGACGCGCAGGCATTGTTGACGCAGCCACCGTAGACGGTCTGGTAGGCGCCATTGCCGCTGCAGTAGGGCCCGCTGGTCCCCGTCTGACAGGTCTGGACCAGGGTGTCGGTGGAGGTGCAGGCACCGCCACTGCACGTGCCGGTGCCGGTAGTCCTCCGCAGGTTGTTACCGCTGCAATAGTCGGTGCTCGCGGTGGAGCAACTCAGGGCCGTTCCTCCGCAGGTGCCCGAGCCGTTGCACACGTCGCCCGTCGTGCAGGCGTTGCCGTCGTCGCACAGGGTTCCCGCGGCCTTCGACGGATAGGTGCACACGCCATTGCTATACGTCCCCGGCGAGCCATGGCAGGCGTCCGGCGGCGTCGTGCAGGCCGGCGCGCCCGCGCAGACTCCCGCCCCGTTGCACACGTCATTGAGCGTCCCACCATTGCCATCATCACAAGCAGTGCCCGCGGCCTTCGGCGCATAGGTGCACGCACCATCGCTGCACGTACCCGCCGCCGCGTAGCACTGCCCGGGCGGGCTGTTGCAGCTCACCGGCGTCCCCGCGCACCCACCAGCCCCGTTGCACGTCTCCTCCACCGTGCACGCGTCTCCGTCATCACAAGCGGCGCCCGAAGCCTTGTACGCGTAGGAGCACGCGCCATCGCTGCCGCACGTGCCCGCCGCCGCGTAGCACTGCCCGGGCGGACTGCTGCAACTGGTGGCACTTCCCGCGCACACGCCCGCACCGTTGCACGCGTCCTCCCCGGTGCACGCATCCCCGTCATCACAACTGGTGCCCGAGGCCTTCGGCGCGTAGCTGCAAACCCCGTTGCCGCACGTCCCGGCCGCCTGGTAGCACTGGTTGGGAGGGCTGTTGCAGCTCACCCCTGCGCACGCGTCATACACATACGTCTCCGCCGTCTTCAGGCTCGCGCCGCTGGCGCCGATTCCACCTATCACCAGCACCTTCCCCCGCCCCTCCAGCGGCACCGCCACATGCACGTACCGCGCGCTCCCCATCGCGGTCGTCGCACTCCACAGCCGGGTGTCCGGGGCATACACCTCCGCACTGCCCAGCGCGTTCGTCGCCGCGCTGCCGTACATGCCTCCGGCCACCAGCACCTGTCCCGAGCTCAGCGGCGCCGCCGTGTGCAACTCGCGCGCGGTGCCCAGCGCACCCGCCGCGCTCCACTGTCCCGTGCTCGGGTCGTATTCCTCCGCCGTCGCCACCAGCCCGGTGCTGCTGTTGCGCCCGCCCACCACCAGCACCTTGCCGGAAGGCAGCAGCGTCGCCGTGTGGTTGTGGCGCGCGGTCGACAGGCTTCCCGTCGCCATCCACGTATTGCTGGAGGGCGTGTACAGCTCCGCGCTCGTCAGGCTGGTGCTCGCTCTTCCTCCCACCACCAGCACCTGGCCCGAGGGCAGCAGCGTCGCCGTATGGTTGCGTCGCGGCATTGCCAGACTCGCCCCCGCGCTCCACGTGCCGGAGGCCGGGTCATACACATCCACCTTGCCTTGCGGTCCCGAACCGTTCCCGCCGCCCGCCACCAACACCTTGCCCGAGGGCAGCAACGTCGCCGTCAGGGAGTCCCGTGCCACTCCGGTGGCGAAGCTGCCAGCGGAAGTCCAGGCATTGGAGGCCGGGTCATAGAGGGCCGTGGAAGCCAGACGGCCCGTCGCGTTCTCCCCGCCCGCCACCAGCACCTGGCCCGAAGGCAGCAGCGTCGCGGTGAGGACCTGCCGGGGCTCCGGCATGGGGGCCGCGGCCGTCCAGGTGCCCGTACCCGAGTCGTAGAGCGTCGTGGAGGACAGATACCCGCTGGTGTTGTACCCGCCCGCCACCAGCACCTTGCCTGAGTCCAGAGCCACCGCCGCGTGGTACTTGCGAGACTCCGCCATGTCCGCCGTCGCTTCCCATGCCTCCACCAGGGCGGAATCGCCGCGAGCAAGCGACGGCTCTTCGGGCAGCTTGCTACAGCTGACAACCCCACAGACAAAAGCCAACAGCAGAGCCCGGCCGGCTCGCATTGTGTGCATGACATCTCCGTGAATGGAGGCGGCCTCACGCCTCCCTTTGACTTGCTTTGGAGACTCAGCCTGCCTCACCCTCCGGGAAAAACACAATCGGCCGATATCAAAACCCCAACCTGGGAGGTCTGGCTCCGGAGCACGCACAATGACTCCGGATGAGTCATCACAGCCCCAGCAGCGCAAGGTCTCGGAGTTCAGCAAGACAAGCAGCAGGTGCTCAGGTGTTCTTGAGCTTCCGCAACCATCGAGCGGACTTCGCATGTCCCAGGCTCGCGGCATCACGAAAGTGACGCATGGCGCGCGCCTTGGACCTGGGCACGCCCTCGCCGTTCGCGAACATCAACCCCAGGTTGAACGACGCGCTGGGATGCCCCTGCCCCGCCGCCAGCCGAAACCAGGCAAAGGCACGCAAGGCGTCCGTCGGAAGGCCCACGCCATTGGAATAGTTGTAGCCCAGGGCCAACTGCGCTTCCGCGTAACCGCCCTTCGCGGACATTTCGTAATACGCATTGGCTCGCTTCAGGCTCTTGCGGACGCCCTTTCCCAGTTCATACGCAAGACCGACGTTGTAGGCCGGAATCGCGTGTCCCTGCCGTGCATGCTTCCGGTAGATCCGGACCGCTTCCTGCTGCTGATGGGCCTCGGTGCTCTCGAACAGGAGATACGCCAGGTTTCCCTCGGCGACGGCGAATCCCAGGGCGGCAGCCCGGCGATACCAGGCTTCCGCGAGGGCCTTGTCCTTTCGGGCCCCCCTGCCATTGTCATAGGCGAGGCCCAGGTTGAAGGCCGCGACATCGTCTCCCAATGCGGCTGCTTTCTCCGTCCACATCCGGGAGCGCTTTGGATCACGCCGGACGCCATCTCCGTAGAGGAAATGGAGCCCCACGTTCGTCATGGCCTCCATCTTCCCGAGCCGCGCCGCCGTGAGGTACGCCTTCGAAGAGGGCCTTGCGGTCGTCAGGCCGCATCTCCTCGATCGTCCACGCCCTGCCCATGGCCGCATCCGCCAGGGACCGGACGGCAGGAGCCTTCCTTCTCACGCGCGTTTCCATTCCGGCCTACACGACATGAGCCAGACAGACCTGACCCGTGCGGTCATCACCCCTGCGAATGCGCGCGGCCTGAAACGTGTGCGGCAGTTGGGTTCCCAGCTCGACTCCGTTCGCTGGGAAAAGCTTTGCTTTGACCCGTCAGGCGCCCGGCTGCTCGCGAAAGCCGCCTCCCTCCTGCGGTGGTGGAACCTGGACACGGCAACGGACGTCGCCAGCGGCTCGGTAGAGTTGAAGATGGAGCCCATCGAGGCCCTCTTCCACGGTTCGAATCACATCGTGACCGCGGGTCCGCCGGTCGCGGAGGCCGCTGTCGCCTGGCGGCCTCGGCTCATGGCCTTCTCCACGACGGACGGCTCGCTCTGGCGTGAGGAAACCCTCTCCGCGCCCGCCACCGGGCTGGCCATGTCCCGAGATGGCATGCTGCTGGCCATCCTGGAACGTGGCGAGGCCCTCCTCTGGGACGTGGCAGGCTGGAAACGAATTCGTGACCTGCCAGGCGTTGAGTGGCACGTCGAGGTCAAGGCGTGCGCATTCTCCCGTGACTCACGCTTCGCGGCGGTGATCGTAACGGATTACGATCATGACCAGGCGGCGCTCTACCTCTGGGACCTGAAGGCGAGCTCTCATCCCTGGGTTCATCCCCTGGGGTTTCAGTTCGCGGCGAGCGTTGCATTCCATCCCACGCGGCCCCTGCTTGTCGCGAGAGGGGTCCGCGAGGTCGTGGTGATGGATGTGCATGAGCGTCGCGTCCTGGGGACGTTCAACGACTACAATCATTACGTGAGCAACCTCGACTTCAGTCCGGACGGAGACTTGATGGTCTCGTCCACTGATACCTATGGCTTCATGCTCCACGACTTCGATACCGGCGAGGAGCTGTTCCGCCACTCGGACGAGAGTGAGTTCCCTACGGGAGATGCGGTCTTCTCACCCGATGGCCGATTCATTGCCTTGGCCCAGGGAGATGGAACCGTGGGCCTTTGGGGTGTGAGCCCCGTGGCTTGACGCTCCAAAACCAGACGTGCCATGAACCCCTCTGAGGTGGCGGGAAGGCCACTTCAGGGGGGGGAACATGATCAGGCTCATCCGGCCCATCATCGACGGCAACGCATTGGAGGCCCTGGCCATCTTTGTCGTGGTCCTCGTGGTGTGGTGGGTATTCTCCCTCATCACCGCGCCCACGACGGGCCACGCACCACCGGAGCCAGACGACCCTTCTGGCTCGCCGGGCTACGCGAAGGTGGCGCTGGGGCTTCTCGCGGCGACGCTGGTGCTGTGGGGGCTGTTCGCGCTCAGCGACAGCGATGGCCCTCCCGCTCCCGAGGGTGGGCTCCTCCACGTCGTGGCCACGGGCCCACGACCTGACCGCGACATCGTCCTGCGCGTGGATGACCAGCCCGTGGCGCCGGTGCTCCACGCCGACCATCACCTCGCGTTTCCGGTCCCCAGCGGTCGACATGCCGTCTTCCTGAAGGACTCGAGCGTCGACAGCTCCCGCGACTTCGAGGTCGATATCCGCGAGGGCGAGGCCCTCGTGCTGTCCGTCCATCCGGACCTTTGCCCCGTGCAGATCGACATGTCGGCCCTGACCTACGGCCAGCCCGCACGCTCCACTCGGACACCGCTGGACGGCGTCTACATCCGGACCCTGCCCGTGGTGGACGTATTCACCCAGACAGAGAGCCCCATGTGGCTTCCTCGGGGAGCGGTCCTCTCCTTCAACGAACTGCCGGATTCACTTTCCCCGGGTTCGAGCGCCAGCATCCTGATTCCCCTTCCCTGCTCCATGGCTCAAGACGACAGGGCCCTCTGGGCCGAGGCGCGGAAACGCTTCCCGGGACTCGACGACGCGGCCCGGCGTGTGGGCTACACGGAAGCGGATCCCACACGGCGTGAAGTCGCGGCGATGGACGAGGAGCGGGTCTTCGAGCTCTTCAAGCAACAGGGCGCGGCGCTGGCGCGCGAAACGCCCCCCTGAGCTAGGGTGCGCCGCCATGGCGACTCCGCGGTACTGGTTGATCAAGAGCGAGCCCTCCGTCTACGCGTACGCGAAGCTGGAGGAGGACGGCAGGACGGAGTGGACGGGCGTGCGCAGCTTCGAGGCGCGCAACAACATCCGGGCCATGACGCCCGGGGACCTGTGCCTCTACTACCACTCCAATGAGGACAAGGCCGTCGTCGGCGTGGCGTGCGTCCTCTCCAAGCCGGGCCCGGACCCCACCGCCCCCGGCGAGGACTGGGCCTCCGTGGACGTGGGCCCCGTGGTCGCCTTCACCACGCCGGTGACACTGGCCACCATCAAGGCCACGCCCGCGCTCAAGGACTTCCCGCTCATCACCCGCAGCCGCCTCAGCGTGACGCCCACCCCCGTGGAGCACTTCGAGCTCGTCCTCAAGATGGGCAAGACGCAGCTCCCGACGGCCGCCGCCGCCAAAGCCAGGCCGAAGCCGAAAGCCAAACCCAGAGCCCGCCCATGAGCGCAGCCCGCGAAGTCCGCGCCGACTTCGACCGAGCCTCCATCGTCGTGTATCAGGCCTACGCGGACGCCATCGCGGACGTGGCCGTGAAGCAGCAGAAGTTCGGCCCGCCGTTCTCCGTGGGCCGGATGACGTGGATCAAACCCAGCTTCCTGTGGCTCATGCACCGCTCCAACTGGGGCCGGAAGAGCGGCCAGGAGCGCACGCTCGCGGTGCGGATCAAACGCTCCGGCTGGGAGGAGGCGCTGTCCTCCGGCGTCCTCACCGGCTTCGAGCCGAAGGCGCACGGCTCACCGGACGCGTGGCGCAAGGCCTTCGACACCGCGCCCGTCCACATCCAGTGGGACCCGGAGCGCAGCTTGCGCGGCGCGGGACTGCCTCACGACAGCATCCAGGTGGGCTTGAGCCGCGCCGTCATCCAGCGCTTCGTGGACGACTGGACCGTGTCCATCACCGACCTCACGCCCCTGGTGCAGAAGCTGCGCAAGCACCTGGACGACGGCCGCGCGGATCAGGCCACGCGCCACCTGCCGAAGGAGTCCGTCTACCCGGTCCCTTCGGACCTCGCCCGGCGCCTGGGAATGTGACGGCGCGTCAGAGGAGTCCGCTCCTTCGACGCGAGTTGTTATGTTCCGAGCATGGCGGACATCCCCTCCCTGGAGACCCTGCGGACCCAAATCGAGCGCATCGACGAGGACGTCCTCGATGCGCTCCAGCGGCGCATGGCCCTGGCCGACGACGTGGCGCGCGCCAAGCTGGTGACGGCCTGGCCCTTCCGGGACCCGCAGCGCGAGGACCTGCTCCTGCGCAAGCTGCGCGGCCGGGCGGCGGAGCGAGGCCTGGATCCGCACGAAGTCGAGCGCCTCTACCGCGTCATCCTGGACATGTCCGTGGCCCGGCAGCAGGCCCTGGTCACCCGCCTGGACACCACGCCCCTGCGCGTGGGGTACCTGGGCGTCGAGGGCTCCTACAGCCACCTGGCCGCCCGCCAGCGCTACGGCCACCGGCCGGGCGGCGTGCTCCTCGCCGGCTTCGACACCGCCCGCCAGGCAGTGGAGGCCCTCAAGCAGAGTGAGCAGGACGTGCTGCTGCTGCCCATCGAGAACACCACCGCCGGCAGCATGAATGAGACGTACGACGTGCTCGCCGCGGGCGATGGCGTCATCACCGGCGAGGTGGTGAGCCAGGTGGACCACCGGCTGCTGGGCGTGAAGGGCGCGAAGCTGGAGGACCTGCGCGAGGTGCTGTCCCATCCGCAGGCCCTGGCGCAGTGCGAGGACTTCCTGCGCACGCACGTGCCCTGGGCCCGCACCGTGCTTGGGCCAGACACCGCCGTCGCCGCGCAGATGGTCGCGGATCGCAACGACAGGACCGTGGCCGCCATCGCCAGCGAGTCCGCGGCGGGCCGCTTCGGGCTCGAGGTGCTCGCCAGCGACCTGCAGCCCGGCTCGGACTTCACGCGCTTCGTCGAGGTGTCACGCCAGCCCACGCCGCTCGCGCCGGACGTGCCGTGCAAGACGTCGCTGCTGGTGGTGCTGGAGCACCGCCCGGGCGCGCTGGGCCAGGTGCTGCAGCGGCTCACGCAGCGCGGGGTGAACCTCTCCAAGCTGGAGTCGCGCCCCATCCCCGGTGCGCCGTGGAAGTACCGCTTCTACCTGGACGTGGAGGGCCACGCCGCGTCCGCCTCGGTAACGGCCGCGCTGGAGGACCTGCGCCCGCTCACGTCGTCCCTGCGCGTGCTGGGCACCTACCCGCGCGCGGAGCCCATCGATGGCTGACGCCGCCCCCCGCCGCATCGCCTTTCAAGGTGAGCGCGGCGCGTACGGCGACGAAGCCACGGGCGCCCTCTTCGGCGCCGCCGTGACGCGAATCCCCTGCCCCACCTTCCGCGCCGTCTTCGAGGCCGTGGCCGAAGGCACGGTGGACGGCGGCGTGGTGCCCATGGAGAGCGCGCTCGCGGGACCGGTGGCGGAGGTGGTGGACCTGCTCTTGGAGTTCGCCCCGGCCCTCTCCGGCGAGCTGCGCCTGCCCGTGCGTCACTGCCTGCTCGCGCCGCCGGGCCGCACGCTGGAGGGCCTCACGCGCGCGCTGTCCCATCCGCAGGCGCTGGCGCAGTGCGGAGGCTGGCTGAGAAAGCACCACCTGCACCCCATGCCCGAAGCGAACACCGCCGTGGCGGCACGCCGCGTGGCGCAAGAGTCGCTGGAGGGCACGGCGGCCATCGCCAGCCGGACCGCGGCGGAGCTCTACGGCCTCACCGTGCTGGCGGAGGGCATCGCGGACTCGCCGGACAACGCCACCCGCTTCCTCGCGGTGGGCCCGGCCGTGCCGCCCAACCTGGGCTCGCGGTGGAAGACGTCGCTGGTGCTCACGCTCGACGACGGCCCTGGCGCGCTCGCGGGCGTGCTCACGGCCTTCGCCGCGCACGGGGTGAACGTCGCGCGGCTGGAGTCGAGGCCCGGCGGCGTCCGCGCCTGGGACTACCGCTGGTGCCTGGACGTGGACGGCGCGGTGGAATCCGCGCCCGTGAAGTCAGCCCTGGGCGAAGCCCGGAGCCTGTGCACGTCGCTCCGGGTGCTGGGCAGCTACGCGCTCAGCGACTGACGGCCCTGGCCGGAGCGGCGGCCTGCGTCCCGTCGCCGTTGCTCACGGCCTCCGTGTACGCGGCGCGCACGATGTTCGTGTAGCGCTGGAGGGCACCCAGCTGCTCCAGGCGCAGCGCCTGCGGCCCGTCGCACAGCGCCTTCTCCGGCGTCGGGTGGAAGTCCACCAGCACCATGGACGCGCCCGCGATGAGGCCCTGGCCAATGGCGTGGAAGATGTCCGGCAGCCCGTCCGGCGGGGCCTCCGCGCGGCCAATCGCGTGCGAGGGGTCCACGCACACCGGCATGCGCGTGAGGCGGCGCACCACCGGCACGTGCGCGAAGTCCACCATGTTGCGGTGCGGATCGCCCAGGTGCGTCTTCACGCCGCGCAGGCAGAAGACGATCTTGGGGTTGCCCTCGCTCGCCACGTACTCGCACGCGTTGAGGGACTCCTCCAGCGTGATGCCCATGCCGCGCTTGAAGAGCACCGGGAAGGCGTGCTGCTGACCAATCTGCTTGAGCAGCTCGAAGTTCTGCGCGTTGCGCGTGCCCACCTGGAGCATCACGCCCGTGGGCGCCCCGGACTTCTTCAGCGCGTCGTTGATCTCGTCGATGTGGCGCGGGTGCGTCACCTCCATCGCGACGACCTTGATGCCGTGCTTGCCCGCGGAGTCGAACACCCAGGGCAGGCACTTCGCGCCCAGGCCCTGGAACTCGTACGGGTTGGTGCGCGGCTTGTACGCGCCCATGCGCGTGGTGTTGATGCCGCAGCGGGCGAGCGCCGCCATCATCGCGTCCACGCTCTCCAGCGAATCCACCGCGCACAGGCCGGCGAACAGGTTCACCGAGTTGTCGCCGAAGCTGACGCCGTTGTACTCGAAGCCCGCCGTGGTGCGCTGGCCACCGTGCCGGCCGATGATGCGGTACTTCTGCGAGACGCGGACCACCTGACGCACGCCGGGCAACTGCTGGAACGGCTCCAGCGGCACCTGCGACGTGGAGCCCAGCAGATACAGCTCCGTGATGGTGGACTCGGCGCCCTGGACGACGTGGGCACGCGGGGTGACGCCCTCGTACTGCGAAGCGAGTTGGAGGACGGCGTTCACGACGGATTCCGGGGAATCCGGCTCGAGCATCACGATCATGCGGGGGGTTCTCCTGGTGGGGGGCCGCTTCGGCATTCAACACCGGCATCCCGCCCTTTCCCTCCGCATTTGTATGGAATTTGACGCGAGGCGCCTCAGGAGGAGGCGGGGCGCAGCCGGGTCGCCAGCAGGGTGTAGTGCTCCTGCTGGGTAGGGTCACCCAGGTGCTCCCACACGTCGGCCAGGGCCTTGGCCGCCTCCACGTAGGCAGGGGACAGCTCCAGCGCCAGTTCGAAGACCTGGCGGGCCAGCCGGTAGCGGGCCTTGTCCGGCCGCCGGCCCTGGGTCAGGAGCGCGTTACCCAGGTGGTAGACCTCGATGGCGGCGGCCTCGCGGTAGCCGGGGGTGGGGTTGAGTTGCACCGCCCGGTGCATCAGGAGGGAGGCGGCTTCGGGCTCCCCCAGTTCCAACTGGCAGAGGGCCGCCTCGCGGTGGGGGTCCGCCGCGGAGGGATCCAGCTCGATGGCGCGCTGGAAGCCCTTCAAGGCCTCGTCGGTACGCCCCAGCTGCTTGAGGGCGAAGGCCTTCGAGGTGAGCGCGGGGAAGTGGCGCGGATCCACGGCGAGGACCTGCTCGAACGACTGGAGCGCGGCCTCGTGGTTGCCGGACATGGAACGGTGGACGCCCTCGTTGAACGACGCCAACAGCAACGACCTGGACATCTTCGGTTCCCCCATCGGACAGGGTTCGCAAGGCCGCGCGCTTCACGCGGCCCGAAAGCGCAAGCCTGTCACCGGGGGCCCACGCCTCGCAAAGGTGCGCCCCTTCCCCGGCTGATGGCACCCATCGCGTTCGGCTGATGACGCGGGCGGCCTCCCGCATGACGCAGGTTTCCGTCGTCCGGAATTCGCCACTGTCCCCAGCCGGCCCTCCTGCGCTACGTCGCCGGAAGTCCAGGGTGGACTCCTCCCCGAGGCCCTCATGCTGGTGTTCGAGATCGTCATCGCGCTGCTGCTGGGAGGCGCGGGACTGGCGGCGCTGTCCCGGCGGCTTGGCACGCCCTACCCCGCGCTGGTGGCGCTCGCCGGGGCGGTCCTGGCGCTCGTGCCGGGCAGTCCGGAGCTGGTGTTGGATCCGGAGCTGGCGCTCACCCTGTTCGTCGCGCCGGTGCTGCTGGACGCGGCGTTCGACGCGTCCCCTCGCGACCTGCGCGCGAACTGGCGGCCGGTGGCGAGCCTGGCCCTGGGGGCGGTGGTGCTCACGGTCATCGCCGTGGCGGTGGCGGTGAAGTGGATGGTGCCGGCGATGCCCTGGGCCGCGGCCATCGCGCTGGGCGCCATCGTCGCGCCTCCGGACGCGGCGGCGGCCACGGCGGTGCTGAAGCAGCTCAAGCCCCCGCACCGGCTGATGGTCATCCTGGAGGGCGAAAGCCTCTTCAACGACGCGAGCGCCCTGCTCATCTACCGGCTCGCGCTGGGGGCCGTGGCCGCGGGCGGTGTGCTGGGTTGGAGCGCGGTGCCCACGCTGCTCGTCGTCACGGTGGCGAGCGTGCTCCTGGGCGTCGTGCTGTCGCGGGTGAGCCTGCGCATCAACGCCAGCGTCGAGGACGTGTCCACGGCGGTCATCACCCAGTTCGGCAGCACGTTCGCGGTGTGGATCCTCGCGGAGCGGCTGCACCTGTCCGGCATCCTGACGACGGTGGTCTACGCGATGACCATCTCGCGCACGGCCTCCGTGGTGACGCCCGCGCGGATCCGCATCCCGTCCTACGCGGTGTGGGAGGTGGCGACGTTCGTGTTGAACGTGCTGGCCTTCGTGCTCGTGGGCTTCCAGTTGAAGGGCATCGTCGCGCGCTTCGACCGGGAGACATGGCTGGAATACGGCGCCATCGCGGCGGTGGTGACGGGCGCGGCCATCCTCGCGCGCATCGCCTGGGTGATGGGGGCGGCGGCGTTCAACCGCTGGAGGCAGCGCAAGTCGAAGTCCAGCCCCGTCACGCTCTCGCCGAGCGCGGCCGTGCTGGTGGGCTGGTGCGGGATGCGAGGCATCGTGACGCTCGCGGCGGCGCTGGCGCTGCCCACGGGAGGCGAAGGCGGCCCGCCCTTCCCCTACCGGGACCTCATCCTCTTCACGTCCTTCTCCGTGGTGCTGGGAACGCTCGTGGTGCAGGGGATGACGCTCAAGCCCCTGATGACGCGGCTGAAGCTGGACGACGACGGCGAGGTGGACCACGAGGTGCGGCTCGCCCGGGTGGAGACGCTGCGCGCCGGGTTGGAAGCCACGAACGAGTCCTCGGGCACGGAGATGGCGACCCTGGTCCGGCGCCGGTACGAGCTGCAACTGCGGCGCGCGCGGCAGCTCCTGGATGAACACGCCCACATGGGCTCCGCGAGCCCCAGCTCTCCCTGGGGACCGCCCACCGCGGACGCGGAGACGGTGCGCACGGCGATGGCCGCGGGCCGGCGGAAGCTGGCGGATCTCCGGGCGAACGGCACCATCGGAGACGCGGCGTTCCAGCAGGTGGAGCAGGAGCTGGACTGGAGGGAGCTCGACCTGCAACAGCTCCTCCGGGCGGAGTCACCCGAGTAGTTCTCAGCCGCGCGCTTCCTCCTCCATCGCCGCGAGGAAGCCCGTGGTGAAGTCCGGGTAGCGCGGCGTCCAGCCCAGCGACTCCAGCTTCGCGGCGCTGATGGCGCGGTCGCCGCGCAGGGATTCATGGAGGGACTCGAAGGGCACGCGCGGCGGCATGGGGAGGTCCAGCTGCTGACAGAGCCACGAAGCCGTCTCCTCCTGCGTCGCGGGCCGTCGGTCGGCCACGCAGTACACCTCGCCAGGAGCGCCGCGTTCGAGCACCACGCGCACCGCGTCCACCAGGTCGTCCACATGGATGCGCGACAGGCGTCCCCCACCCGAATCCGGGATGCGCAGCGTGCCCCCCTTCAAGCGTCCGGACGTGCCGCGCCCCGGGCCGTAGATGCCCGAGATGCGCATGACGCTCGCGCCCAGGGGGAGGAAGCGGTCCTCGGCCTCCAGGCGTGCGCGGGAGACCGCGGAGGTTTTGTCGACCGGCGTGGACTCATCCACGTGTCCGCGAGCGGAGCCATAGACGCCCGTGGACGACAGGTAGACGAGCCGGGCGGGGCGCGAGCGTGACAGTTCATCCGCGAAGCGGGCATCCAACCCGGCCTCTGGAGGAACGGAGGTCACGACGTGCGCGCCCTCTACCCGTGACAGCGCGTCGTCAATCGACACCACGCGGACACCCGCGCCCTCCAGCACCGAACGGCGAGCGGCGTCCCGGGTCGTGGCCAGGACCTCCCGGCCCGAGCGGGCCTCCGCCACCGCGAACCGCGTGAGCGTGTAACCACAGCCAAGCAGGAGGAGCGGAGCGGTCATGGCCTCCGCGATACCGGGCAACGCCCGCCCCGCGCAAGGCCCACGCCCAAAGTGAACGGCCCTCCTCCCGTCATCCGGAAGAAGGGCCGTCATTTCACGTCTTCAGTCGCGGCCTAGAACTCCGCGCTCGCGCGAGGGTCGATGATGCCGCACTCCTTGATTTTGTAGAGCAGCGCCTTGTAGCTGATGCGCAGCTTGCCCGCCGCGCGGCGCTTGTTCCACGCGGTGCGCTGGAGCATCGCGAGGATGGCCTCGCGCTCCGCGAGCATCGCCGCGCGCTTGCCGATGTCCTTGAGCGACAGCTCCCCGGCCGGAGGCGGCGGAGGCGGCGGCTGCGGAGCATCGAACGGGTTCGCGTAGCGCTGCGGCGCCACGGCGTTGAACGGCGTGGCATCCGTCATCACCGGCGGAGGCGTCATCACCACGCCGCGCGCGGGCATCTCCAGCACCTGCACCCCCGCGCCCGAAGCCGTCGCGAGCGAGGACGGAGGAGCCGCGAAGACGCGAGCGGACTCGTCCACGTAGCGCGACGGAGGCGGGCTGAACTCGTCCCCACCGCCGAACGACGTGGGCAGCGACGGGGCGCTCGCCGGAGCACGGCCACCGGCGCGGATTTCATCCAGCACCAGGGTCGGGTCCTTCAGCACGCACAGCCGGCGCACCATGTTCTCCAGCTCGCGCACGTTGCCCGGCCACTCGTAGTCGCTGAACGCGTGGAGCACCTCCGAGGGCAGCTCGGACACGTTCGTCATGAAGCCCTTGCCGTACTTCTTGAGGAAGTGGTCGGTGAGCGGCACCACGTCCTCGCGGCGCTCGCGAAGGGGCGGCAGGCGGATGGCCACCACGTTGAGGCGGTAGTACAGGTCCTCGCGGAAGTTGCCGAGCGCGATCTCCTTCTCCAGGTCGCGGTTCGTCGCCACCACCACGCGGCTGTCCACGCGGACGCTCTTCTTGCCGCCGACGCGGAAGAACTCCTCGTCCTGCAACACCTGGAGCAGCTTCGCCTGGAGGCGGATGGCCATCTCGCCAATCTCGTCCAGGAAGATGGTGCCCTGATCCGCCAGCTCGAACTTGCCCGGCTTCTCCGCCGTGGCGCCCGTGAAGGCGCCGCGCTCGTGGCCGAACAGCTCGCTCTCCAGCAGCTCGCCCGGCAGCGCCGCGCAGTTCACCTTGATGAACGGCCGGCCATGGCGCTGGCTGCGCGCATGGATTTCGCGGGCAATCACTTCCTTGCCCGTGCCGGACTCACCCAGCAGCAGCACCGGCACGTCCGTGTCCGCGATGCGCTCCACCAGCGCACGCGCGCGGCGCATGGCCGGCGACGTGGAGATGAGCACGCGGGCCTCCGCCGCGGCCTCCGCGGGCGTCAACACCACGCGAGGCGCGGGCGCGGTCGCCTGCCGCTCCGGAACGCGGGTCCCCAGGGCGCGCGCGAGCACGTCCTGCAGCTCGTCGTTGCCAAAGGGCTTCGCCAGATAGTCGGAGGCGCCCATCTTCATCGCGCGCACCGCGTCGTCAGCGCCCGACAGCGCGCTCAACACGATGACCGGAGCCGAGCCACCCGTGCTCCGGTAGCGGCGCAGCACCTCCAGACCACTCATCTCCGGCATCACCACGTCCAGCAGCACCGCGTCGAACGAGCCGCCAGAGAGCATCTCCAGCGCCTGCGAACCGCTTGACGCACAGCGCACCTGGTACCCCGAGCTCCCCAGCAGCTCGGAAAGGAACGTGCGCACCGACTCCTCGTCATCCACCACCAGCACCGCGATCCGATCCATCCCCACGCCTCCGCTCGCCCTGTGCATCAAACCCTCGTGAACTGAATCAAACCGACATCAGACGGGCTGGACCGGCTGCCCGCCGAAGCTCGCGTGTACGCCTCAAGGTCTGCAGTGCCGCGGCCAACAGCTGGGTGGGAGCCCCCACCGTGTCCGGGAAGCTCACCGCTCCCAGCTCCAGCGCCGTACGCACCACGCGACCCTCCATCTGGAACCGGGCGGCCTCGAACCGGGCCTCCACCCGGGCCAGCACCTCCGGCACCGACTCCGCCGGCGTGCCCGGCAGCAGCATGGCGAACTGACTGTCGCCCACCCGCGCCACCGCGTCCGCCTCGCGCACCGTCTGCCCCAGCACCACCGCGCTGTAGACGAGCAGCCGCTCCGCCATGCTCTTGCCGTGCTCCTTGCGAAGCGCACTCCAACCCGTCACCTCCGCCGCCACCACCGAGAATGTCCCGCCGTAGCGCTCCGTCCGCCGTGCCTCCAGGCCGATGAGGGCCAGCAGGAAGGGCCGGTTGTAGAGCCCCGTCACCGGGTCGTGCAGCGCCAGCGCCGTGCCGGCCTCTTCACCCGCGGCCGCGCGCTCCACCGACTGCTTGAGCCGCATCTGCGCGTGCAGCTTCATGGACAGCTCCGCGCCATCCACCGTGCGAGGCACCACGTCCACGCACTGCCCCTTCTCCACGCAGAAGCGCCACGCGTCCCGGTCGTGCGAATCCACCAGGTACATCATCGGCACCGTGCCCTTGCCTACCTGACGCAGGCGCCGCGCCGTCTGGATCGCCGCGTAGTCCGGCGGCTGCGCGGCCAGCAGTACGGCATCCGGACGGATCACCTCGAACAGGGGCACCGCCGCGTCGAAGCGCGTCAGGGGCACCACTCGGAAACCGGCCTCCCCCAGGAGCGCCCGGGTGCGCTCCAGGTCCTCCGCGCGAGGCTCCACCAACAGCACCGTAGGCGGCTGGCCCGACTTTCCCGCTCCCTTGCGCTTCACACCCACCGCCGTGCCCTCCCTTCCAGCATTTTCTGCCCCGCCACCCTGCCCGCCTGCCCAGATTTACAGCCCCGCTACTTTCGCGCCCTACGTATCCCCTTGGATTTCTTAGGGAAGGGCACTTCGTTACCCATCCTGGCCCACGGTTTTAGCAATGGGTATGCCATTCATCACCTCGCGGATCCGGACTTCCAGGGTCTCCGCGTCGACCCGGTGCTTGAAGGCGGGCACCCCATCAATGAGGACCACGGGGATGTCGTAACGCCAGGCCTCGAAGAGGTCCGGGCTCTGGAGGATGTCGGTGACGTAGAGCTCGAACGGCAGCCGGGTCCGCACCTCCTCGACCACGGCAATGGCCTTCACACAGAGGGAACACCGGGGTTTCGAGTAGATATCGACTCGCATGCGTTGCAGGATGGGCGCTCGATGCGCGGCGTGTGTGGTGATTTTTCGACGATGCCCCTCAAGGACCTGGTCGTCCACCTCGGGAATCGCCGGGCCACCGGCACCCTGAACGTGGAGCGGGGAGACGTGCGCAAGCAGCTCTTGCTGCGCGACGGCAACGTCATCACCGCCAGCTCCAACCAGCCCCGCGAGTACTTCGGCCAGTTCCTGATCAACCAGGGTCACCTGACGGAGGATCAGCTGGAGCGCGCGTTCTCCACGCAGGCGGAGACGCACATCCTGCTGGGGAAGATCCTGATCATGACGGGCACGGTGTCTGAAGCCACCGTGCGCACGGTGCTCTCCCACAAGTTCCGGGAGATGCTGCTGGACGCCTTCACCTGGGAGGAAGGCGGCTTCGACTTCCGCCCCACGGACGTCGCGCCGGAGCTGGAGGGCCTGGACGTCAGCGTGGACCTGCTGGACGTGCACCGCGAGGGCGAGTTCCGCGAGACGGCGTGGCAGGCCATCCGCGCGGTGTTCCCTTCCGGCCGCGTGCGCCTGGAGGTGGACGAGCGCAAGCTGACGGACCGCAAGGCCGGCAGCATGGACGAGCGCATCGTGCAGCTCGCGAAGGAAGGCCTCAGCATCGACGGCATGGCGCTGGCGCTGCATGCCACCGACTTCTTCCTCTACCAGCGGCTGTACGCGCTCTACCGCCAGGACGCGCTGCGGGTGTCCGACGAAGCGCCCCTGCCCTCCCCGGATCCCGGCGCGCCCACCGTCGTCGTGGTGGAGGAGGACGACGAGGACGCCCTGGACTCCGGCGGCGTCATCGGCTCCGAGTCCTCCTCCGACGAGGTGCTCCAGGCCGCCCAGCTCTTCCTGGACGCGGGCAACCTGCGCGACGGCGAGGCGCTGGCCCGGCGCGCGCACGAAATCGCGCCCAGCGAGCACACCACGAAGCTGCTGCGCGAAGCGGAAGGCAGGCTGCTCGCGGAGCTGCGCAAGGCGCTGATGGAGCCGTCGCGGGTGCCGGCGCTGATGGTGACGCCCGCGCACCTGAAGACGCTGCCCCTCACGTCACCGGAGCGCTACCTGCTGTCGCGCATCGACGGGCGGCGGGACGTGGCCGCCATCGTGCACGTGTCGCCCCTCCAGGAGCTGGAGGCCCTGAAGTTCTTCCAGGGCTTCGTGGCCACGGGGCTGGTGAAGCTCACCGCGCGTCCGCTGTCCTGACGTCCCGCTTCAGTGCTTGCCGGCGGCGCCCGCGGGGGCCGTCAACTCCACCGGCGCGGGGATGCGCTCCAGCGCCAGGCGCAGGGCCTCGCGGCCCAGGTAGGAGCCGCGGATGCGCCACTTCGGGTCATTCACGATGAGGGCGGCCACGGCCACGCGCGGGTTGTCCTTGGGCGCGAAGCCCACGAACCACGAGTAGTCGCGGAAGGGCTCGCGGTCCGCGAGCGTGCCCGTCTTGCCCACCGCGTCCTTCACCTGGAAGCCGCGCTCACGGAAGACGCCGCGCGCGGTGCCGTGGGTGACGGTCTCCTCCAGCATCCGCGTGAGCTCATGCGCGGCCGTGGGGGTGAGCACGGGCTCCGGCTCCGGCAGGGGCATGAAGGGCTCCGGCTCCACCAGCACGGGGTCCACCCAGCGGCCCTCGTTGGCGGCCACCGACGCCAGCAGCGCGCCGTGCAGCGGGGACAGGTACACGTCGCCAAAGCCCGCGCCGGTGTTGGCGAGCGCGAAGCCGTCCTCCGGGATGTACGCGAGTGACACGTCCAGCGGCTGGGCGAAGGGAATCTCGCGGTTGAAGCGCAGGCGCGCCGCCATGCGCTTGAGGGAGTCCGCGGTCAGGTGCTTGCTGGTCATCTTGGCGAAGATGACGTTGGCGCTCTTGCCCATGGCCAGCGCCAGCGAATAGCAGGCGCCGTCGCGCTCGGTGTCCTCCAGCTGCCGCTCGTTCAGCCGGCGCTTGCCGCCGTGGAAGCAGGCCTCGGTGTCGGCCGACACGCCGGCCTCCAGGAGCGCGCTGCCGGTGACGATCTTGAAGATGCTCGCGGCCGGGTACACCGCGCGGATGGGCAGCCCGCGAAGCTCCGGCTTCGCCTCCGAGTGCTCCGCCATCGCGAGCACGCGGCCGGTGGAGGGCTCCAGCACCACCGCGGCGCCGTAGGGCACCTGGTAGTTCTGCATGATCTTCGTGAGCGACGCCTGGAGGCCAGGGTCGATGGTGAGCACCTGATCCGGCGCGTTCTTGCCGCCCTTCACCACCAGCTTGTTGCCCTCCAGCTTCGCGCGGGCCACCAGGTCCTGCGCGCGCGGCAGCCCCTGGAGCTTGCCGAACGGCGGCGCCTTCTCCCGCGAGGGCACCGGCATCGGAGGCACCATCCCGGGCTCAAACGCGGCGGCGTCCTTCGAAGCCAGCGCCTCCGCCAGCGCGCGGGCATCCACCGGGCGCGAGTCCTCGGGCGGAGTGGCCGCCACGGCTTCACCGGCGGTCCCGGAGTCTGGAGCCTGCGCGACGCTCGCGGAGCCTCCCGCGTCCGGCGAAGCTGACTGGGCGCGCTGCTCGGCCTCCACCTTCTCCACCAGCGCACGGGCGCCCACGGGCCCCGCGTCCGTTCCCAGGGCGCTCACCGACTGCGCCAGCACCTGGGCATCCGACGGGGCGGCGGGTGACGGCGCGGTGTTCGCGTCCGGCCCGGGCGCGGAGGCGCCCAGGAGCAGCGTGAGGGGGAACAGCGGCAGGGCGGCGAAGAGGCGGCGAATCGTCATGCGTCGGGGCTCTCCTTCGGGGGGCAGGGAGCAAGCCGCCGGATCCTAGTCGCTGAGAGCGCGCTGTCCACGGCTTGCCTCCTCGACTGCTGCCTTCGTCCGCGAGAAACCTGGGAAGGTGCCCGGAGGTCCAGTAGGGTCCTGTGCACCTTGGACGGACTCAAAGAGACATTGGTGATCTGGGCAGCCGAGCTGCGTCGAGCCATGAAGAGCGGCCGGGCCATCGTGCTGCTCGGCCTCTACAGCATGTTCTCCGCGCTGGTGCTGCTCGTGGTGGGCTTCGTCACCCGGGAGCTGCAGGCCCAGGTGAACGCGAAGCTCGCCGAGTCCGGCGGGGACTCGGAGATGGCCGCGCAGGCCGCGGAGCAGATGCACCAGGGGGTGCTGGGCTTCCTCGCCAGCAACGACGCCGCGATGATGGAGGCGCTGGCGAAGGTGCCCATCGTGGTGCTCATCGTCTTCAAGATCACCCTCTTCTTCCTGCCCGCCTACGTCGCGCTGATGGGCTTCGACCAGGTGAGCGGCGAAGTGGGGCCGCGCTCCATGCGCTACCTCACGGTGCGCGCGCGCCGCTCGTCGGTGCTCCTGGGCAAGTTCCTCTCCCAGGCCACGCTGCTGGTGGGGTTGGTGCTGATCATCGACCTGGCCATCTTCATCTACGCGCGCATCATCAACGACGACTTCGCCTTCGGCGTGCTGGTGCTCAACCTCCTGAAGTTCTGGAGCGCCACCGTCGTCTTCTCGCTCGCGTACGTGTCGCTCACCACCTTGTGCTCCAGCCTCTTCCGCAGCCCCGCGGTGAGCCTGGTCTTCAACTTCATCCTGCTCTTCGTCTTCTGGCTGATGGACTCCGTGGGACGCGCCGTGAGCGAGGAGAACGTGCTGCGCTTCCTGCGCTACCTGTCCCCGTCGTACTACTCGGGCAACCTGCTGCACCCGAAGCTCGCCGAGTTCGCCATGAGCGGCGCGGCCTACGCCGCCTTCGCGGCCATCTTCCTCTTCGGCGCCTACGGCGTCCTGCGCGCGAGGGACCTGTGAGCGACCTGGCCATCCAGCTGAACAACGTCTCCAAGCACTTCGGTGCCAAGGTCGCCGTCAACGCGGTGAGTCTCCAGGTGCGGCAGGGCGAGGTCTTCGGTCTCATCGGCCCCAACGGCGCCGGCAAGACGACCACCTTCTCCATGATGTGCGGCTACCTCTACCCGTCCGAGGGCTCGCTCCAGGTGATGGGCGTGTCCCCCACCGCGCCCGGCGCCCTCAAGGGCCGCGTGGGCGCGCTGCCCCAGGACGCGGTGCTGCCCCCCGGCTGGGAGGTGGGCGCGCTGCTCATGTACTGGGCCCGCCTGTCGGACCTGCCCCAGCCCGAGCACGAGGCCCGCGGCGCCCTGGAGAAGGTCGGCCTGATGGAGGCCTGGAAGGTCCAGACCCAGGCGCTCAGCCACGGCATGGCCAAGCGCGCCGCCATGGCCCAGGCCCTGATGGGCCGCCCGCCGCTCGTCCTGTTGGACGAGCCCACCGCCGGCCTGGATCCGCGCATCGCCGCGCAGGTGCGTCAGATCATCAAGGACATGAAGGGCACGCAGACGGTGGTCGTCTCCAGCCACAACCTCCAGGAGCTGGAGGAGCTGTGCGACGCGGCCGCCATCCTCGACAAGGGCTCGCTCGCGCAGGCCGGCACCATGTCGGAGCTCACCGGCCAGGGCGCCGAGTTCCGCGTCCAGATCGCCCGGGGCGACGTCATCATCCCCGAAATCACCTCCCTGCCCGGCGTCACCGACGCGCGCATGGAGGGCACGGACGTGCTGCGCGTGCGCTTCGACGGCCAGGCCCACAAGGCCGAGGAGGTCATCAGCCGCACCGTCGGCCACCTCATCCAGCACCAGGTGCTCATCCTCGGCGTCAGCCGCGGCCGCCGCCTGGAGGACCGCGTCCTTCAGCTGCTGTAGGCCCGCGCCCCACGGACGCTCACCCCGCCTTGCGCACCCAGCCCACATAGTGGGTTCCCCTGCGCTCCATGCGGACGAGCTCGTTGCCCGTCGCGTCGCACCACGCGGGCAGGTCCGCCTCCAGCCCGCGGTCGGTGGAGACGAGCTCCACCAGCGTCCCGGGCGGCAGGCGGCGCATCGCCTTGGCAATCTCCAGGATGGGCACCGGGCAGAGGGCCCCGGACGTATCCACGCGCACACCGGCTTCCATTCGCGTGCATCCTGTCATGGGGCCTGGAACCCCGCCTGCCAAAGCGACACGACACGCGCGCTGAGAGGGAATTTTGGTGTCCCCAACGTCGTTGTCCGCCCCTTCGAGGCCTCTGGATAACGGGCGGACGCAGGCGGTCATCGCGGCTTGCGTGTCTGGAATTCCCTCTGTTAAGTACCCCGCCCTTTCCCTACCCAGACACCCGCTTGGGGCCCGGAGTCGGACCTATGGCGCAGGAGCATTCCCAACCCATGAAGCCCAATGTCATCGTGGCCCTGCTGGTCGGCCTGGTGCTCGGGTTCGTTGGCGGCCGTGCCGCCACCGGATCGAAGCCCTCCACCGGCAATACGCCCTCCATCGCGCAGGCGGCGAACAAGCCCGCGGCGCGCGCCGTGGACCCCACCGTCTTCAAGGTGCCCGTCGACGGCGCCCCGACGAAGGGCAGCGTCAACGCGCTCGTCACCATCGTGGAGTTCTCCGACTACGAGTGCCCGTTCTGCAGCCGCGCGCACAACACCGTCGAGCAGCTCCTGAAGGACTACGGCAACAAGCTGCGCGTCGTGATGCGCCAGAACCCGCTGTCCTTCCACCCGCACGCCAAGCCCGCGGCCCTCGCGGCGCTCGCGGCCGGTGAGCAGGGCAAGTACTGGGACATGCACAACCTGCTCTTCGCCAACAACAAGAAGCTGGATGGGGAGAGCCTGGAGGGCTACGCCAAGCAGATCGGCCTGGACGTGGCGAAGTGGAAGGTGGACATGGCGGACGAGCGCCTGGGCGCCACCATCGACAAGGATCAGGCCCTGGCCCAGCAGATGGGCGCCAGCGGCACGCCGGCCTTCTTCATCAACGGCCGCTTCCTCTCCGGCGCGCAGCCCATCGACAACTTCAAGGCCCTCATCGACGAGGAGCTCGCCAAGGCCGAGGGCCTGGTGAAGAGCGGCGTCGCGCCGTCGCAGGTGTACGCGCGCACCATCGAGAAGGGCGTCGATCGCGCCCCGTCCCGCCC
>NZ_RAWQ01000229.1:0-16141 GCF_003668965.1 Corallococcus sp. AB030 | reverse complement strand
CCGAATCTCCAGCCTGTCCTCACCCGTCAGCCTTGCTGCTTTCCCTCGGCCTCGCACCCTGTGCCTCCCATCAAGCAGGGTGCCATGGTGAGCACCCACGTGGTGCGTTCACCGCTTGAGACCGCCGATGGTTCGGGGGACAGGTCAGGGACCGCGGAGGCCGGGTTCGGCGGGGGCCACGAGCGAATTGAGCACGTGGTCGCGCCACTGGCCGTTGATGAGGAGGAAGTCGCGGGCGTAGCCCTCGGGGATGAAGCCGAGGCGGCGGAGGACGGCGGCGCTGCGCAGGTTCTCCGGCAGGTGGTTGGCCTGGAGCCGGTGCAGGCCCATGGCGCTGAAGGCGAAATCGCAGAAGGCGCGGAGGGCTTCGGTCATGAGGCCCTTGCCCTCGTGGCGATGATCCAGTCCATAGCCCAGGTCCGCGGCCTGGAGCGGTCCCCGGCGGATGTGGGCGAGCGTGGCGTTGCCGATGACGGGTGCGAGCGCGAGGGGCTGGCCCTTGGGGAGGATGAAGACGCGCAGGGACAGGTCGTGGCGGAAGTCCTCGCGGTCCTGAGCCAGCCGCGTCCGCCAGTAGGCCCCAGAGAAGAATGTCCCCGGGCGCGCCGGGGACACCGGGCCCAGGTGGTCCTTGTTGGCCACGTGGTACGCGAGCACCCGCTCCGCCGAGTCTGGCGGCAGCAGCATCAGGTGCAGGCGCTCGGTGGTGAGCAGGACGGGCGACTTGTCGATCATGGCGGTGCCGGACTTCAAGGGTAACGCGCTCCTACGGGACGTGCGCGCATGAAGCGCGGATGAAGAAAAAGGTCCCCACCCGCATGGAGTGAGGACCTTCATGCTCAGGGAGCACTGGCGTGCGTTACTCGCCGTGGTCCATGGGCTGCTGGGGCACCTGCTGCTGCGCCCCGCCGCCTCCCGTGCCCTGCTCGGGCTGCGGGCTCTGGTGGTCCACGCCCGCGCCGTGCGGCTTCGCATCCGGACCCTGGTCGCCCTGCTCCGGCTGCTGCGCTCCACTGCCGCCCACGCCGCCGCTGCGCGACGGCTGCGCACCGGCCACGTTGCGCTCCACCACGATCTCCACGCGGCGGTTGTTGGCGCGGCCCTCCGCCGTGCTGTTCGACGCCACCGGCCGGTTCTCACCCATGCCTCGGACCTGGATGCGGTCCTGCGGCACGCCCTGGTTCACCAGGAAGTTCCGCACGCTCTCCGCACGGCGCTCCGACAGCTGGTCGTTGTAGTCCTCCGCGCCTCGCGAGTCCGTGTGGCCCTCGATGAGCAACGGATTCTTCGCCTCCTTCAGCGCCGTCGCCACCTCCGACAGCCGGTCGCGCGCCGCGGGCAGCAGCTCCGTCGCGTTCGTCGCGAACAGCACGCTGCCCGACAACGTCACCACCGTGCCGCGCGCCTCTTCCCGCACCTTCACGTTCTCATCCTGCAGCCGAGTCAGCGCCTGCGACGCGCGCTGCTCCGCCTGGAGCCGAGCCTGTCGCTCCTGCTCCAACTCCTGCGTGCGCTGCTGGAGCTGCTGGTTCAGCTCGGCCAGTCGCTGCGCTTCGGCTTGCTGCTGCTCCGTGCGCCGCTGCATCTCCGCTTCCAGTTGCTGACGCTGCTGCGCGTCCGCCGTGCGCAGCCGCTCGGCCTCCTGCGCGCGCTGTGCATCGTACTGCTGGCGCTGCTGCTCATACTGCTGACGCTGGGCTTCGTACCTCGCGCGATCCTCCTCCTGCTGACGCGTGAGGTTCTTCGCGCGCGCTTCCTGCTGCTCACGCAGGGACTGTTCCGCCTGGGCCCGCTGCTGCGCGGCCAGGTCCGCCTCGCCGCGCGCATCGGCGATCTCCGCCTTGCGCAGGGCCACGTACGCCAGCGAGCGCGTCTTCACCGAGCCCTTGCTCTCCGCGTACTCGTTCTCCGCCTCCTGCAGGGCCGCCCGCGCCGCCGCCACGTCCGCGGGGCGCTCGCGGCCCTCGGGGCTCGTGGACACGTCGCGGTACGCCTGGCGCGCCGCGGTCAATTCACTGGGCGGAGGACCGTGCGCACATCCCACCGAGAGCGCTGTGACTCCCGCGACCGCCAACCATCCAAATTTCCAACGCTGCATGACTCGCTCCTCACAAGGCTAGAGGTAGGGGACTCACTGACCGCTGCGCAGGGACTCGGCCTGCTCGGAAGCCCGCCGCGCCTCGTTCTTCAGTGGCACCGCTCGGGCCAGCGCCGACGCCAGATCCGCGTCCGCGGCCGCCTGACGGAACCGCAGCTCCGCGGCATCCTGCTCACCCTCCTGAATCAGCCGCTCACCGTCGGCGATCTGCTGACGCGCGAACTCCAGATGCCGGGCAGCCTCGGGCACGTTCGGCGCCTGGGAGTTCTCCGCCGAGCGGAGCGCGGCTTCCGCCTGCACGCGCTGCTGATGGGTGGATGTCGCAATCACCTGCTTGCCTGCACAGCCAAGGGCCGCGATGGAGAGCAGGGCGGCGGCGAACAGCTTCGGGCGCATGGATCACCTCATGCCGGTGGAAATGCTGGGACGCTCCGGCGCGGCCCAGAGGGAGTTGGTTTGGAAAATGGGGGGTGCCCGGCCAGTCGGCATCGGCGACCTGTCCCCACCAGGCATGCTGGCCAAGGGGGTTGACAGGCGTCGTGTAGGGAACGAGGCGCACAGGCCGGTTCCTTCCAGGCCCGCGCACGGGCTGCTGGCCGTGCGGCGGGAGGGACGCTAGAGGGAGAACATGCGCCTGCACCTCGTGGACGGCACGTATGAGCTGTACCGGGCCCACTTCTCGCCCCGGCCGGGCACCACCGCGCCGGACGGGCGTGACGTGAAGGCCACGGCCGGGGTGATGGACTCCCTGCTCGCCCTCCTGCACGACGAGCAGGAGGCCGTGACGCACGTCGCGGTCGCGTTCGACAACCCCATCCGCTCGTTCCGCAACGCGCTGTTCGACGGTTACAAGGGTGACGAGGGCGTGCCGCCGGAGCTGCGCGCGCAGTTCGACCTGGTGGAGGAGGCCGTGGCGGCGCTGGGCGTGCGCGTCTGGTCCATGAAGGACCAGGAGGCGGACGACGCGCTGGCCACCGGGGCGGCGCGCTGGGCGGGCGAGGTGGAGCAGGTGCGGCTGCTCACGCCGGACAAGGACCTGGGCCAGTGCGTGCGCGGCCAGCGCGTGGTGCAGGTGGACCGGCGGCAGCAGAAGGTGGTGGACGCGGACGGGGTGAAGGCGAAGCTGGGCGTGGCGCCGGAGAGCGTCCCGGACCTGCTGGCGTTGATGGGCGACGACGCGGACGGCATCCCGGGGCTGGCGGGCTTCGGGGCGAAGGGCGCGGCGGCGGTGCTCCAGGCGTATGGACATCTGGAGTCCATCCCGGACAACGCGGCGGAGTGGACGGTGAAGGTGCGGGGCGCGGACAAGCTGGCGGCGACGCTGAAGGCGCACCGCGAGGACGCGCGGCTGTACCGCACGCTGGCCACGCTGGTGGAGGACGCGCCGCTGCCGGGCACGACGTCGCTCGCGGACATGGAGTGGAAGGGCGTTCCGGAAGCGCGCTTCAAGGCGTTCTGTGAAGGATTGGGATTGAAGAGCCTCCAGCGCCGGCCGAAGCGCTGGGCGGCATGAGGAAGACATGAGCATGGAATTGAAGCCCCCGCCGTCGGACGGCTGGGTCCCCACGCTGGACGACACCCCCTTCACCCGCATGGGCGGCGAGGCGCCCGTCCACGCGCTGGCGGAGGCCTTCTACGACGTGATGGACGCGGAGGAGCCCGCGCTCGCCGCCATCCACGAGCTGGACGCCGAGGGCAAGGTGAACCGCGGCACGCGCCAGCGCTTCGGCATGTTCCTGGTGGGCTGGCTGGGCGGGCCGCAGCACTACAGCGCGACGCACGGCCACCCCCGGCTGCGCATGCGCCACGGACACCTGCCGGTGGACACGGCGATGCGGGACGCGTGGCTGCGCTGCATGCAGAAGGCCATGGACAAGCAGGGCATCACCGGCGGCCTGCGAAGCTTCCTGGATGACCGCTTCGCCCAGGTGGCGGACTTCCTCCGCAACACGGAAGGATGAGGTTCACCGAGTCCATCCGCATCACCTGTCCGCGCGAGCGCGTCTTCGCGTACACGCAGGACTACGGGCAGCGGCTCGTCTGGGACACGTTCCTGCGCGAGGCGGTGCTGATGGACGGCGCGACGGAAGCCGGGCCGGGCGTGAAGGCCTGGTGCGTGTCGTGGCACGGGCTGGGGATGGAGACGCAGTACGTGTCCTTCCAGCCGCCCGCCGTCACGGCGGTGAAGATGACGCGGGGCCCGCGCCTGTTCGAAAGCTTCGCGGGCTCGTGGCGCTTCGATGAAGAGGCTCCCGGCGTCACGCGCGTCACCTTCACGTATGCCTTTGAATTGCGGCGCCCCTTCGGCTGGCTCACGCCGCTCCTGAAGTGGACCCTGACCCGTGAGGTCCGGGGACGGCTGCGCGACCTGAAGCGACGGCTGGACGCAGGTGTCCCCGGCGCGGCATAGACTCGCGGGATGAGCACGCAGCTACAGCCGTCCCACGCCACCCCAGCTGTCCATGAGCTGGAGCCGCTGTTCGAGGAGGCGGCGAGGGCCTCGGGCTCATCGCGCGCCCTGAAGGCCGGGTACCTCAACGCCATCATCGCCCGGTGGGTCCAGACGGAGGACCCGTCGACGCTCGCGCCCGCGTTGCACGCGCTGTTGGCGAAGGAGGGCGTGAAGCAGCTGGTGGACGAACAGGGCACGCCTGTCAGCGCCGCCGCGACGCAGGCATTGCTGGCCATGTCCTATCCGCACCCGCTGGAGGTCGCCCCGGAGCACCTGGAGGCGCTGCGCAAGCACACCGAGCCGTCCGTGCCGCCCGCGCCCAAGGGCTGGATCCTCACGGTGCTGGTCGTGGCGACCCTGATTCAAGCCGTCTACTTCTTCCTGGCGGATGACATGCGGCACATGTTCGGGGCCACCGCTGAGCAACTGGCGGGAGAAGCCGGCCTGGCACCCCCAGGAGGCGGGGTTGGCTTCTTCGACAGGTTGGAGATGGTGGCGTGGCGGCCCGTACGGTCCCTGGTGCCCTGGGTGCAGGTCGTTGGCTCCGCGGTCCTCTATTTCTTCTCCACCGCCTTCGCGACGAAGGCATGGGAACGCACCCTGGTCCGGCGCGGTTTCCTGGGGCTGGGCGTGTTGGGCCTCATGGTGGGCGTGCTCCCCAGGCATGTGTATGAGAACTGCGGAACGCTGGTGGCCGCGCTGGGCGCGTTGCTCGCGGGTTGGATGTTGCGCGTGCCCAAGCCGTCCGCGCCGCCGTCCGCTTGAGTGCCCGCTCGCCCAGCGGTGGCCGGACGGGCGATGCGCCCCCACCCTCCAGTTTTCACCACCCATCTGGGGGTTGGGATCCATGCGAACGAACAACGAAATCTGGACGGCGGCGGGCTTCGGCGTCCTCGCCGGGATGCGCAGCATGACGGCGCCCGCGTTCCTGTCGCGAGAGCTGTCGCGCAAGCCGACACGCGCCCTGAAGCGGGCCCTGCCGGGCCTTGCGTCGAGGAAGGTGTCGCAGCGCCTGGGCTTCCTGGCGCTCGGCGAGCTGGTGGGGGACAAGTCCCCTCTGACGCCGGCGCGCACCTCCGCTCCGATCCTGACAGGACGCATCCTCTCCGGGGCCATCACCGGCGCCGCGGTGTCACGCAAGCGCAAGGGAGCGAAGCTTGGCTTCGCACTCGTCGGCGCCGCAGCCGCCATCGCCTCCAGCTATGTCTTCTACGGCTTCCGCCGTCTCCTGACGCAGAAGCTGCGCGTGCCGAACGTGGCCGCGGGCCTGGTCGAGGATGGCCTCGCGCTGGCCCTGGGCTCGCGCCTCACCCGGGCGCTGCGTTAGGCCTCGCTCCGTGGCTCACCCCGGCGCCTTGCCGGGGGTGAGCCGCGCCTCCAGCCGCGCCAGCACCGCATGCTCCGCCCGCGCCCGCTCGGCCAGGGGCGCGAAGAGCAGCCGCGAGCGCAGGCCCATGCCTTCCGTCAATTCGAACTGGCGCAGGTCCTCCGGCAGCGCGAGCAGCACCTCGCCCAACGGCCGCACCCGGTGCAGTTGGTACGAACCCGCCGCCTCCAGCGCGCGCACCACGTCCGCCACGGGCTCCGCGCGGGCCATGGCCTTGCGTGACTGCTCCTCGTACCGCAAGCCCGCCTCCACCCGCTCCTCCAGGTCCTCGAGCACCGCCGCCGACGTGCGCTGCGCCTCCTTCACCAGCCGCAGCGGATCCAACGCCCGCTCCACTCGCCTTCGGACAGCAGGGGACAGCGCCCGGGCGCGACCCTCCACGCGCGACAGCACCGCGTCGCGGTAGCTCGCCGCGAAGCAGACCACGAACAGCGCCTCCTCCAGCGGCGCCCGCTCCCGCCCGGCCAGCCCTTCCGCCAGCGAGCACAGCCCCTCGCCGGTGAGCACGTACCGGCGGCCCCGAGGCAGCCCCTTCACGAGCGCGCTGGTGCTCGCCTCCGCGTGGCCGCCGCGCACCAGCCGCTCCAGCGTCCGCCTCACCTGCGTCAGGTCGATGTCCTGCGAGGGCCGGGTCACGTCGTGCTCGACCCAATTGGTGAACAGCAGGAAGTAGAAGCGCACGTCCGACACGCGGAAGCCGCCCGCGCGAGCCCCCGCCCCGTGCGCCGCCAGCAGCGCCGCCTGCACGAAGGTGGCCTGCGTGTCGATGTAACCCAACCGCGCCGTCAGGGTGCTGTTCCGAGCCATGGCCAGCAGGATGCCAGCCCCCGTCCCTCCCGTCCCATTCCTCCCAGGTGACAGTGTCCGCCAGGTCGAAAGACATATTCGGGCACGTCGTTCGTAGACAGGGCCAGCCTGTCGTCACGGAAGGATTTCCATGCTGCCCTGGCTCGTCCTCATCGCCGGCTTCTGCTTTCTCATTGAACAGCTGTCCCTGGGGTGGAAGCTGCCCCGCGTGCGCGGCTGGCACCTGCGGGTGGTGCTCATCAACCTGGCGCAGGTGGGCGTGGTGGTGCTGGGCGGCTACACCTGGGACCGGTGGTTCTCCGCGCACTCGGTCTTCCACCTGTCCCGGCATGTGAACCCGGTGGTGGGCGGCGTGCTGGCCTACCTCATCGCCACGTTCGTCTTCTACTGGTGGCACCGCGCCCGGCACGAGAGCGACGTGCTCTGGCGGTTCTTCCATCAAATCCACCACAGCCCGCAGCGGCTGGAGGTCATCACCAGCTTCTACAAGCACCCGCTGGAGATGACGGTGAACAGCCTCATTGGCGGGCTGCTCGTCTACACGGTGCTGGGGTTGAGCCCGGCGGCGGGCGCCATCTACACGGCCTGCTGCGCGCTGGGCGAATACTTCTACCACACCAACATCCGCACCCCGCGCTGGGTGGGCTGGTTCTTCCAGCGGCCGGAGATGCACCGCATCCATCACGAGTACGGCAAGCACAAGAACAACTACGGCGACCTCCCCATCTGGGACATGTTGTTCGGCACCTACGAGAACCCGGCCACGTGGGACGCCACGTGCGGGTTCGATGACGCGAAGGAACAGCAGCTGAGCGCCATGCTCGCCTTCCGCGACGTGCATCGCTCGTAGGCGGTGGCACACTGGCGCCCCCTTCGCTTCATCCGTGAGGTCGCGCCATGAGCAGCTCGCGTCGGCAGTTCCTGACCCACACCGTGATTGGACTCGCGAGCACCGCTGTCTCCGCGGCGCCGGACGCGGGCACGTCCGCCCCGCCCGCGGGTGCGCCGCCCACCTTCGGCGCGGGCCCCACGGTGGGGCCGGAGGTGAGCCCCACCACCTTCGCGGAGGCCGAAAAGCTGATGCAGGTGCAGCTCACGCCCGCCGAGCGCACCCAGGCCGCCGGCAACTGGCGCGTGTCCCTGGCTCCGCTGCACGAGCGCCGTACCGGCCCTCGCAAGCTGGAACTGGAGCCCACGCTGTCGCCCGCCTCGCAGTGGAACCCGTCGCTGCCGGGGCTCAAGCCCACCGCGCCCGCGAAGGAGCGCTTCGTGCGCAGCCGAGACGCGAAGGTGCCACTGCCCGCCAAGGAGGAGGACATCGCCTTCGCGCCGCTCACGCAGCTGTCGCGCTGGGTGCAGTCACGAGCCATCACGTCGGAGCGGCTCACGCAGCTCTACTTGTCGCGGCTGAAGCGCCATGACCCGAAGCTCCAGTGCGTCATCACGCTGACGGAGGAGCTTGCGCTCCAGCAGGCCTGGCAGGCGGACAAGGACATCGCGGCGGGCCGCTACAAGGGCCCGCTGCACGGCATCCCCTGGGGAGCGAAGGACCTGGTGGACACCGCGGGCATCCGCACCACCTACGGCGCCGAGCCGTTCCGAGACCGCGTCCCCACCACGGATGCCGCAGCGGTGGAGCGGCTGCACCGCGCGGGCGCCGTGCTGGTGGCGAAGCTCAGCCTGGGCGCGCTCGCGCTCAATGACATCTGGTTCGGCGGCGAGACGAAGAACCCATGGCTGCCGGAAGAGGGCTCCTCGGGAAGCAGCGCGGGGCCGGGCGCGGCGACAGCGGCCGGGCTCGTGGGCTTCTCCCTGGGCAGTGAGACGGGCGGCAGCATCGTGTCGCCGTCCATGCGCTGCGGCATCACCGGTCTGCGTCCCACCTACGGCCGCGTGCCGCGCACGGGCGCGATGACGCTGTGCTGGTCGCTGGACAAGCTGGGGCCCATGACGCGCGGGGTGGAGGACTCGCTGCTGGTGCTCGCCGCGCTCAACGGCGCGGACGCGGGCGACGTGGCGAGCGTATCCGCGAAGCTGGACTTCGACGCGAACGCGCCCGTGAAGGGCCTGCGCGTGGGCTACGTGCCCGCGTGGATGAAGGAGAACCCCGCCACGGACGTGGACCGCGCGGCGCTGGAGACGCTCAAGGGGCTGGGCCTGACGCCGGTGGAGGTGCAGTTCCCCGACTGGCCGTACTCCTCGCTCAACGTCATCCTCTTCGCGGAGGCCGCCGCCGCCTTCGAAGAGCTCACGCTCACCCACGGCGTGGACGCGCTGAAGATGCAGACGCCCGACGCGTGGCCCAACCTCTTCCGCCAGTCCCGCTTCCTGTCCGCGGTGGACTTCGTCCAGGCGGACCGGCTGCGCCGCAAGGTGGCCCAGGAGATGGCGCGCATCATGTCTCAGGTGGACGTGCTGCTCGTGCCTTCGCTGCGCGACGAAGCCCTCACCATCACCAACCACACAGGCCACCCGTCGCTCACGCTGCGCACCGGCTTCGTGGAGGTGTCCAAGGCCCGCAGCGACTGGGCACCGGACCCCAAGCGCCCCATGCCCACCTTCGCCACCCCGCGCCGTGTCCCCCACGGCGTGACGCTCATCGGTCAGCTCTTCGACGAGGGCACCCTGGGCCGCGTGGGCATCGCCTTGGAGCGGGCCTCCGGCGTCGCCGCCGAGCGCCCGCCCGGCTTCTAGCCAGCAGAAAGCCCCGGTCCGATTATTTTGACAGGTCAGTCCAGAATCATTACGTAGGGGGCATGGCACGCACGAAGGAGTTCGACCGGGACGAGGCGGTGCGCCGGGCGATGCAGGTCTTCTGGGAGCAGGGCTATGAGGCCACCTCCACGGACGACCTGCTGCGCGCCATGGGCATTGGCCGGCAGAGCATGTACGACACCTTCGGGGACAAGCACGGCCTCTACCTGGAGGCCCTGCGCGCCTACCAGGCGGAGTACAGCGCCAACCTGGTGGAGTGCCTGCGCTCCCATCCGTCGCCCCTGGGCGCCATCCGCGAGTACCTCCTCTCCATCCCCAATGGCACCCAGAAGGTGCGCGCCCGGGGCTGCCTCTTCGTGAACGCCACCGCGGAGCTCGCGCACGTGGACGCGGAGGTCGCCACGCTGCTGAAGACCGGAGGCGCCCTGGGCCAGGGCGCGCTGGAGCGCGTCGTGAAGGATGCCCAGCGCAAGGGAGAGCTCAATCCCAGGGTGGACCCGGGCGTCGCCGCCAGCTTCCTCCTGGCCACCATCGGCGGGCTGCGCCTGAGCGCCAAGGCCGGCACCCCGCCAGACGCCCTGCGCGACGTCGTGGACTTCGCGATGGCGGGCCTCAGGGCCCAGTAGCCCACCCCGCTGTTCTTCCGTCGCGGGAAGCCCCCGCGCCGTCTTCGCATGTCTGTATCTGGATTGATTGGTCCAAATAAGCCGCTGGAAGGGAGTCACACCATGTCGATGGATCGCTACTACCTGCTGGGCCGTTCGGGGCTGCGCGTCAGCCCGCTGTCGCTGGGCACGATGACGTTCGGGAAGGAGGGGACCTATGGCGGTCCCTGGGGCTCCACGGAGGACGTGTCCCGGACGCTGTTCAACCGCTACCTGGATGCGGGCGGCAACTTCGTGGACACCGCCGACCTCTACACGCACGGCAGCAGTGAGACGCTCATCGGGAAGTTCCTGGAGGAGCGTGGCGACCGGGACCGCGTCGTCGTCGCCACCAAGTACACGTACAACGCCACCCGCCCGGGCGACCCGAACGCGGGCGGCAACAGCCGCAAGAACATGCTGCGCGCGGTGGAGGCTTCACTGAAGCGGCTGCGCACGGACTACATCGACCTGTTCCTGCTGCACACCTGGGACCGCCTCACCCCGGCGGAGGAGGTGGTCCGCACGTTCGATGACCTCGTGCGCGCGGGGAAGATCCGCTACGCGGGCCTGTCCGACGTGCCGTCCTGGTACGCGGCGCGCGCGCAGACCTGGGCGGAGGCGCACGCGCTCACGCCGCTCATCAACCTGCAACTCCAGTACTCGCTGGTGGAGCGCAGCCTGGAGCACGAATACGTGCCGCTGGCCCAGACGCTGGGCATGGGCATCACCACCTGGAGCCCGCTGGGTGCGGGCCTGCTCTCCGGCAAATACCGGCCGAGCGAGGCCGGCGCCCATGGCGAGGGCCGCCTCAACTCCGCGGTGGGCGGCAACCAGCTGGGCCTGTTCACGGAACGCAACTGGCGCATCGTCTCCGCGCTGGAGCAGGTGTCCAAGGAGCTGGGCCGGGACATGTCCCAGGTGGCGCTGAACTGGGTGGCCACGCAGCCCGGGGTGGGCTCGGTCATCATCGGCGCCACGAACCCGAAGCAGCTGGACGGCAACCTCGCCGCGCTCGACTTCAGCATCCCCGCCGAGCTGCGCCGCCAACTGGACGAGGCCAGCGCGCCGCCCGTGCCGTTCCCCCACGGCATGTTCTCCAATCCCTACCAGCTGAACCTGCACGGCAACGCCGCGGTGGGGGACAAGCCCGCGGGCTACTCGCCGCCCGTGTTCACCGGAGCCGCGCCCCGGGTCGGGTAGGGCACACCCCATCCCTCCGTCAGGGCGGGGGGAGCGGCCGCTTGAGACCCCGGGGCCGCTGGTCCCCGGGGTGGCACACCGACACCTTCCGCGCCGGTCAGACAGGGGAGGGTGTATGGGATTGCCAAAGCCGGGAGTGAAGCTGTGGTGGATGTTGGCGTTGCTGGTGGCGCCGGTGGCGAATGCCTTCACGGACGCGGACGCGGTGCGCGTGTTCACGTTCGCCCGCTCGCAGCTCGCGGACACCGTGCTGGAGATGCCCAGCGTGAACCGCTCACCCAAGGCATCCCTGTCCAACGGGACGTGGACCACGGTGGCCAACACGGACAAGGTCGCGTGGACGCAGGGCTTCTTCCCCGGGAGCATGTGGTTCATGTTCCAGGTCGCCAACGAGCCCTACTGGCGTGACCGCGCGGACATGTGGACGCGCCCCCTGGAGGTCCAGAAGACCAACACGGAGACGCACGACCTGGGCTTCAAGATGTACAACAGCTACGGCAATGCGTGGCGGCTCACCGGCAATCCCTACTACCGAGACGTGCTGCTCACCTCCGCCGCGTCGCTGGCCACGCGCTACAACAGCACCGTCGGCATCATCGATTGTTGTGATTGGAACTCGGCCTGGAACATCCCGCTCGTCACCGACACGATGATGGACATCGAGCTGCTGCTCTGGGGCGCCCAGAACGGCGGTCCCGCCATCTGGCGCACCATGGCGGTGAACCACGCGCTCCGGACGCTCCAGGACGCGGTGCGCCCCAATGGCAGCTCGTTCCACTACGTGGACTACAACAACAACGGCACCATCCGTTCGCGAGGCACCTTCCAGGGCTACTCCGCCAGCTCCACCTGGGCGCGCGGGCAGGCGTGGCTCATCTACGGCTACACGATGGTGTACCGCTACACGCAGGACGCTCGCTTCCTCACCGCGGCCCGCCGGGTGACGGACTACTACCTGGCGAACCTGCCCGCGGACCGCGTGCCCAACTGGGACTTCAACGCGCCCAGCCAGTCCAAGGACTCCTCCGCCGCGGCCGCCGTCGCGTCCGCCCTGCTGGAGCTGAGCACCCTGGAGACGGACGCCACCCGGCGCACCACCTACCGCAACGCCGCGCTGGCCATGCTCGACTCGCTGGCGTCGCCCGCGTACCTGGCGCAGGGCACCAACAGCCCGGGCCTGCTGCTGCACGGCGTGGGCAACTACCCGGCGGGGCAGGAGATCAACGTCAGCCTCATCTACGGCGACTACTACTTCCTGGAGGCGCTGCTGCGCTTCAACCCGCGCCCCAACTACCCCTGGTACTCGAAGCTGGACCTGCCGCGGAGCCAGCACCTGCTGGGCACCACCAACACGGGCACGCGCATCGTGGAGTTCGACCTCACCCCGCTGGCGGACAACCTGGGCGGCGGCGTGGTGGGCTGGACGGACAGCTCCACGGAGGTGACAGCCTTCAACCGGCTGAACATGGCGCTGCGCATGAGTGAGGACGGCATCTTCCAGGTGCGCAACGGCGCGGGCTACTCGTGGATCCGCCGGGTGCCGTACGTGCGCAACCAGACGTACCACTTCCGCATGAACGTGGACCTGCTCGCGAAGCGCTACTCCGTCTGGGTGACGCCACCCGGCGCCGCGGAGGTGCTGCTCGTGGACCGGGTCGCGTTCCGAGCGGACGGGCCGCCCATCGACGACCTGGGCCGCGTCGCGGTCATCTCCACCGTGACGGACAGCGACTTCCGAGTGAACAACCACCGCGTCTACGCGCCCACCGCGAGCGTCGCGGCGGCGATGGAGAAGCGGCCCCCGCTGCCTGAGGCCCTGTGGAAGCAACTGGACGCGCCGGCCCCCGCCTCCACAGGCCGCGCGGTTCCGTCCGAGCGTTGACAGCAGGCCCCTGCCCGGTGGCCCGCCCGACGTCAGGGTGGGCCACCGCGGGTGCATGGGAGACGAAACACGGTTACATCCGCCGGGTGACGAACCTGGACCTCTTCCTCCCGGACCCCGCCCCGCGCCCGGCCGCCGTCCTGAAGGGCCCCGGCCCGCTCGACCGGCTGTTGAAGGTGTCGCGCATCTACCTGGAGCCCGCTGTGCGGGAGCATGCGCGCGGCCGGGAGATTCTCGAGCACTACCCGGACGCGGAGCGGGTGGAGGTGGCCTCGCACCAGCACATCCCCGGCCTCTTCGGCAACGAAGGCAACGTGGAGGCCTGGAATCGCATCAAGGGCAGCACCCTGGTGCTGGGCGTGAAGAAGACGCTGTCCTTCATCGCCAACGACCGCAGCTCGGACTTCATCGCGCCCTCCACGGCGAACGGCTGCGTCATGGCGTGCGCGTACTGCTACGTGCCGCGCAACAAGGGCTACGCGAACCCGGTCACGGTGTTCGTGAACATCGACCGCATCCAGGAGGCCATCCGCAAGCACGCGCACAAGCGCGGGCCCAAGCTGGAGCCCAACACGGTGGATCCGCACGCGTGGGTCTACGACATCGGGTGCAACAGCGACTGCTCTGCGGACGCGGCCATCAGCGACAACGTGCGGGACCTGGTGCGGCTGTTCACCACGCTGCCCAACGCCAAGGCCAGCTTCGCCACCAAGCTGGTCAACCGCGAGCTGCTCACCTACGAGCCGAAGGGCAAGACGCGCATCCGCTTCAGCCTGATGCCGCACGCGCCGGCGAAGCTGTTGGACGTGCGCACCAGTCCCATCGCGGAGCGCATCGCCGCCATCGATGACTTCGTGGCCGCCGGCTACGAGGTGCACCTCAACTTCTCCCCCGTCGTCCTCCACGAGGGCTGGCAGGACGCCTACGTGGAGCTGTTCCAGCAGGTGGACGCAGGCATTGGGGAACGGGCGAAGCAGCAGCTCGCGTGTGAAATCATCTTCCTCACGCACAATGCGGGCCTGCACGAGGTGAACCTGCGCTGGCACCCGAAGGCGGAGGAGCTGCTGTGGCGGCCCGAAATCCAGGAGACGAAGGTGTCCCAGGGCGGTGGCGCCAACGTGCGCTACCGCACCGGATTCAAGGGCCGCCACGTGGCGGAGTTCGAAGCGCTGCTCGCGAAGCACCTGCCGTACTGCCGCGTGCGGTACGCCTTCTAGGCAGGCTGCCCAGACGCGAGGTCGCTACCCGTCAGCAGAGGGTGTGCGGACACGCCGGGCTGTCGCTAGTCACGAAACAGGCGAAGATCCTGGAATAGGCAAGCGCCAGAGGCGCGCAGCCCACCGGATCAGGAGACCCTGAATGGCATGAAGTGGTCCGCTCACCGTATGCGCCGTCACGCGTGTCTGCTCACAACGGTCGGAGTGTGGAGGCTCGGACTGGATGCCCTCTTCCGGTGACGAAGCGTCCGTCATGTCCTCGTCGGCGCACGCCAGGTCGAGCTCGCACGGGGCGAACATCAAGGGGGTAGGAGACGGCGGCGACCTGTTGTCCGGCTTCACGGCAAGAGCCGCCACCTGGGGGCCGGCTGGAACCGCGAGCGCCTCGGTGTCCTTGCCGTCTTGTTCAAGGTGCTCAGGGGCGCCCAAGTAGGGCGGGGGGACCTCCAGCGACTCATCCTGCTCGGCGGCTGATTCGCTGCGGCCAATGCCATGCTCCTCCACGCAGGGATGCGCCGCGGGTGCCTTGTCCTGCACGGTGGCGCCGAGGGGCTCCTCCTGGGCGCGCGGGGCCTCGGGGGACGCAGGCGCCATGGGGACCGGAGCGAAGGCATTCAGCACGCGCTCATCGCGCGCCTTTAGCAGCGCTGGCAGCTCATGCTGAAGTGCCTGCACGTCGCGCTCGTGCAGGATTGCCATCGCGCGGAAGGCCCACTCGCGCAGCGCCGCTCCGCCCATGAGCGGCAGCAGTTGGGCGGCTCCTCCCAGGAATGCCCGCTGCAGGGATTGAACGAGGAGCACGTGCCCCGGACGCGCCGCCACCCGCGCCGCATGCCGCAGCAACTCGAATTCCGCCTGCGCGCAGGTTTCCCCCGACTCCCAGCGCGCCGCGTCCTGGAGCTGGTAGCACGTGCTCCCCAGCCGGTCCAAGTCGAGGTCCGAGGCCCTCGCGCAGCAGTCGGCCAGAAGCTCCACCAGCACCTGCCGCTTGAGGCTGAAGTAGCCCTCCAGAAGCCACCGGGCATCCGGGTTGCTCGCGTCATGCAGCGCCAGCCCCAGGTTCTCCAGCGTCAGTGACTCATCCAGCGGCACCGCGCGCGTCTTGCGTCCGGGGCGCTGAACCACCAGGCCTCGCGCCGCCAGCCGCCGCAGCGCCTCGCGGATGGTGCCCCGACACACCTCATAGCGGCGCGCCAGCTTCGCTTCGGAGCCGAATTGTCCGCTCGGGTGCAGACGCCCCAGCGCGATATCGCGCTCGATTTGCGCCTCCACATAGGCCACGAGTCCTCGCCGTTCCATCCCCATCCCCCTCCTCGTCCCAGCATCGCCATCCAACCACAGGGGTCTGACATGGACGTGCGGGCCCCCCCTTCTCATTGCCAGCCAGGGGGCACCCTCCGGGCCCGGTCGGAGAAAAACCTGTCCGACAGTCGGACAGGTTTTGAGGCAACCGGTCCCGGGCGGGGCATCTGTCCGTGCCCTCATTCTGGCGTCTGCGCACGCACGACGTCCTGGCTGCTGCTGTGCTCCGCGAGGCAGGCGTGCGGTTCCGGTTTCATGCAGTGCGGACCTGTCCGACAGGAGGGTTGCGCGGAATAAGCAATCCGCTGGGTCCCGTAGAAGAGAGATGACTTCAGAAGAAGGAGCCTCCTGCGCCTCTGCCGAGCAGGGGGGCAGGCGCCGCGTCGCAAAGGACCCGACTCCGCGCTTCAAGGGAGCGGAGCGCGAGGTGCTTG
>NZ_RAWQ01000228.1:0-16225 GCF_003668965.1 Corallococcus sp. AB030 | reverse complement strand
GCGTGGTGGACACCTTCGCGGGGTTCAGCGACCGGCTGGACCGCGACCGCGACGGCACCTGGCCGGACGCGGTGGATCCCGCGCGAAGTCGCGAGGAGAACTACCTGGCCGCGTGCACCGCGCTCGCCCAGCGCACGTTGCGCGTGCGCCGCGTGGGCAAGCTCAAGGAGATGGCCTCCACGGTGGTGGCGCTCGCGGTGGGGGAGCGCAGCGCGGCGGTGGCCCATGTGGGCGACAGCCGCCTGTACCGCCTGCGCGAGGGCCAGCTGGAGTCGCTCACGCGCGACCACTCGCTCATCGAGGAGCTGCGCGCCGCGGGGCGCGAGCCGCCCGGCAATCCGGCCAACCTGCGCCACCTCATCACCCGCGCCCTGGGCACGGAGAACGCGGAGCCCACCGTGCAGTGGCTGGAGACGCAGCCCGGGGATGTCTTCCTCCTGTGCTCGGACGGTCTGTATGAGCCCCTGGGTCCAGAGGTGATGAAGGAGCAGCTGCACGCTCCCTCCGCCCAGGCCGCGTGTGACGCGCTCGTGACCGCCGCGTACGAGGCCGGTGGCCGCGACAACATCACCGCTGTCGTACTGCGCGTGGCGGCCTGAACGTCTACCCACCGCGTCACGCGCTGGGAGTGCGCGGATGATGAACCCCACAGGTCGGTCCTGACCGCCGACCCGACGCGATGGGTCCGCCCGGACGGAGGGGAGTCACCCTGAACAGGGACTTCAATCCTTCTCATCTTCCAGGTTAATCTGGGGGCTCCCCCTCGCGTCTCCCTCCCCCCTCCGAGCACCCGTTGCGTATGACGCTCAGCCTTGCCGCGCGCCTGACCGCGGCCCTTACCGCCGTTGTCATCACCCTCACGCTGTTGACCGTGACGTTGATGGGGTTGTCGCTGCGCTCGCGCGTGGAGTCCGAAATGGCCTCCGCCCTGACGCGGGACGCGACCCGCTGGCAGGCGTTGAAGGACCAGGAGTTGCGCGTGCTGACGGAGTTGGGGCGCGTGGCGGCGGCCAACCCCGCGTTCACGGCGGCCTTCGCGGAGGACCATTCGGAGACGGACGCCCTGCTGAACGAGCACCGCACGGTGCTGGGCGTGGACCTGATGGCGCTGGTGGGCGTGGACGGGACGGTGCTCGCCTCCTCCGGTGAGCGGACCCTGCCGGGCATCGAGAAGGTGGTGCGCCAGAAGGGGCAGGTGGTGCTGCCGGCCACGGGAGTGCCCCTGTTCGCTGTGGCGCAGCCGCTCCAGTCCAACGGCGTGCCGGTGGGTTTCCTCGTGGTGGGCGCGGAGCTGGGCGGAGAGGAGCTGCGCCGCCTGGGCGAGGGGAGCGAGGACCTGGAGGCGTTGCTGCACGCGGGGCCTCGGCTGGTGGCGAGGTCGGTGCACGCGGTCCAGGCGAAGGCGCTGCTGGCCGCGGCGGGTGCGGGCGGAGCGAACGGCGCCGAGGTGGACGTGGGCGGCGTGTCGCTGCACGTGTCGCGGGTGGAGGTGGGCGAGGGCCTGGAGCTGGTGTTGGCGCGCGGCGCTCAGGCGGAGTGGGCGCGGATGCGCGCCACGCTGATGGAGGTGTTGGGGCTGGGTCTGTTCGTGGCGCTGGTTGCGGGCGGGGGTGTGTTCCTGCTGGTGCGCCGGATGATGGCGCCCCTGGGCGCGCTGACGGCGGCGGCGGCGCGGGTGGTGGCGGAAGGAGACTTCAGCAGCACGTTGGACATCCACTCCAAGGATGAGATTGGCCAGCTGGCCTTGTCCTTCGGGGACATGATGGCGCGGCTGCGCGCGGTGCTGATGGCGCTGAAGAACTCCGCGCACGAGCTGGAGGCGACGGCGCTGGAGCTGGCGAACTCCGCGTCGGACCAGAACCTGGCGGTGACGCGGCAGGCGGCGGCGCTGCACCAGACGCAGATCGCCGCGCGGCAGCTCCAGGAGAGCTCGCGGGCGGCTGCGCGGCGGGCCACGGGCGTGCTGCGCGACGCGGAGAAGGCGGGCGCGGTGGGGCAGGCGGGCGAGTCCGCGGTGGCGGGCAGCGTGGGCGGGCTCACGCACATCCGTTCGCAGGTGGAGCGCATCTCCAACACGGTGTCGGAGCTGCGGCAGAGCACGCGGCAGGTGGGCGACATCACCGGCACGGTGAAGGACCTGGCGGACCAGTCCAACGTGCTCGCGTTGAACGCGGCCATCGAGGCGGCGCGCAGCGGCGAGGCGGGCCGGGCGTTCGCGGTGGTGGCCCGGCAGATGCGCTCCCTTGCGGACCAGTCCGCGACGGCGACAGCGCGCGTGCAGTCCATCCTGGCGGACATCGGCCGCGCCATCTCCGAGGCGGTGCAGACGAGCGAGGGCGGCACGCGCGAGGTGGAAGGTGGCCTGGAGCAGGCGCGCGCGGCGGGAGAGAGCCTGCGAGCGCTGGCCGAGGTCATCCAGAACAACAGCGTGTCCGTGAAGAGCATCGCGGACATGGTGAGCCAGCAGGACGCGGGCATCGCGGAGCTGTTCGCCGCGCTGAGCGACCTGACGCGGCTGGCGGATGAGACGGTGGAGCGCGTGGCCACGAGCGCCGTGGCCGCCGCGCGCCTCACCACCGCGTCCCACGAGGTCAGCAACATCGTGGAGCAGTACCGCCTGTGACGCCGTGAAGGCGTCGGGCCAGTGACGGCCCGGCGCGCGGGAGCCCGCGATGCCGCGCGGCGTATTGCTCCACTCGAACGGTGACGCCAGGCACGTGACGGCCCGGCGCGCGGGAGCCCGGCGCTACGCCGCCTCGCCGCCGTCGATGGCGTAGGCCGCGCCGGTGATGGGCGCCGCCGCCTCCGACGCGAGGAAGAGGCACATCGCGGCCACCTCCTCCGGCTGGATGATGCGGCCCATGGCGCTCATCGCGGCCAGGGCCTCGCGGGCCTGTTCCTCGCTGCGGCCTGTCGTCTTGGTGATGGCGGCCGTCGCGCCCGCGAACATGTCCGTCTCCACCCAGCCCGGGTTCACGATGTTCACGGTGACGTTCTTGCGCGCGTACTCCACCGACAGCGCGCGCGTCAGCCCCAGCAGCGCATGCTTGGACGCGCAGTACGCGGACGTGTACTTCGCCCCGCGCGTCGCGGTGATGGAGCCGATGTTGATGACCCGGCCGCCGCCCGCGGACGCCATCGCCGGCATCAGTTCGCGGCACAGCAGGAAGGGCGCCGTCACGTTCACGGCCATCACCTTCGCCAGGTCCGCCGTGGACGTCTTCGTCAGCGGCGCGGACACGGTGATGCCCGCGTTGTTCACCAGCACCCGGGGCGTGCCCGCAGCCAGCACGGTCTTGCACGCCGCGAGCAACGCGGACTCATCCGCCACGTCCACCGTGAGCGTGCGGATGCGCTCGCCGCCTTCCTTGCGCAGCGCCTCCAGCGACTCCGCAGAGCGCGCCATCGCCCAGACGTCGTAGCCCTCGCGCGCGAACGCCAGGGACACCGCGCGGCCAATGCCCCGGCTGGCGCCCGTCACCACCACGCTCTTCGTCGTCTCGTTTGCCATGGCCGGACAGCATAGGGCCCTGCGCGCGGGACCGGGCGGAAGGTGCATGGCGAAATGCATCAATTGCGCTTCCGGGGACTCTTCCAGACATCAACCACTGCATCGGAGTTCCCTGCACATGAAGTCCTTCAAGCGTGGCCTGCTGGCCGCTTCCTGCCTGATGTTCGCGTCCACGTCCGCCCTCGCGGCGGCGCCCACCGGCCGCGCCAACCCGCGCCTCCTGGGCACGCGCGCCATCGTCGCGTGCGACGCCGTGGAGAAGTCGTGCGGCGTGGCCAGCATCTCCTTCCCCTCGGGCATCAGTGGCCTGGTGCCCTACGGCCGCCCGGATGTGGCGGTGGCCTCCATGTTCTATCCCTCGGTGGATGACGCCGAGGCGATCATCGCCCGCACCGACGCGGGTGACACGGCCCAGGCCGCCGTCGACTACGTGTTCACCGTGGATCCGTACGCGGACTACCGGCAGCTCGCCGCGGTGAAGCTCAATCCCGACGGCACCATCACCGTGGGCCAGCAGACCGGCGCGGAGAGCGCCTCGCAGCGCTGCGCGGTGAAGGGCGCGACCTTCGTGGTCCAGGCCAACAACCAGACCACCGCCACCATCTGCGCCGCCATGGCGACGGGCTTCCAGCAGGCCACGGGCAGCCTGCCGCAGCGGCTGCTCGCGTCGCTCAAGGCTGGGGCCAGGGTGGGCGGTGACAACAACGGCGAGCGCTCCGGCGTCATCCGCGTCTGGAACTCGGAGAACGAAGCGGTCTTCTACACGAAGGTGCTCGCGGACGCCGTCGTGCACGGCAGCAAGCACGCGCTGAAGGAGCTGGACGTGGAGATGAACCGCTACCAGGCGGGCGTCGCGGCGCCGTACGCGTCGGACCTCATCTCGCTCGACAAGGAGACGGCGAAGGTCGTGAAGCGCGTGCTGCACAAGCTCGGGTACTACGACGGCCGCATGGATGGGAGCTGGAACGACACCGCCGAACAGGCGCTGCATGACTTCAACTGGAACAACAGCTTCTTCCTCAAGCCCACCGTGGTGGTGAACGGCCAGCGGAAGATCGACGGTCCGCTGGTCAACTTCATGCGCGACGCGGACCTGGATGCGCTCGCGCCCGCGACGCACTGAGGCACCGGTGGTTTGACGGCTCCCGCATGGCGACGTCAAGCTCGCCGCCATGCCCCGCGCCGAAATCACCGACCTGTTCCGCATCGACGACCTGCTGTCCGCCGAGGAGAAGGCCGCTCGCGACGCGGTGGCCCGCTTCGTGGACGCGGAGGTGCTGCCCATCATCGGCAAGCACTTCCGCGACGGCACCTTCCCCGCGCACCTCATCCCGGGTCTGGCGGAGCTGGGCGTGCTGGGCGCGAACCTCCAGGGCTACGGCTGCGCGGGCATGAACACCGTCAGCTATGGCCTGGTGTTGCAGGAACTGGAGCGCGGTGACTCCGGCCTGCGCAGCTTCGCGTCCGTGCAGGGCTCGCTCTGCATGTTCCCCATCCACGCCTTCGGCAGCGAGGAGCAGAAGACGCGCTTCCTGCCGGGCATGGCGAAGGGACAGCTCATCGGCTGCTTCGGCCTCACCGAGCCCGACTTCGGCTCCAACCCCGGCGGCATGCGCGCCCGCGCCCGGAAGGACGGCGACAGCTGGGTGCTCAACGGCACCAAGGCGTGGATTACCAACGGCTCCATCGCGGACGTCGCGGTGGTGTGGGCGAAGACGGACGACGGCGGCCCGGAGTCCGTGCGCGGCTTCCTGGTGGAGAAGGGGATGCCCGGCTTCAGCGCGCGGGAGATTCCCGGCAAGTTCTCCCTGCGCGCGTCACGCACCAGCGAGCTGTCCTTCCAGGACGTGCGCGTGCCGGACCGCAACGTGCTGCCCGGCGTCGTGGGCCTGCGCGGTCCGCTGTCGTGCCTCAACAATGCGCGCGCGGGCATCGCGTTCGCGGTGACGGGCGCGGCCATCGCGTGCTTCGAGGGCGCGCGCGAATACGCGCTGTCCCGCACGCAGTTCGACGGCAAGTCCATCGCCGGCTACCAGCTCACGCAGGAGAAGCTGGCGGACATGCTCCAGGAGATCGTCAAGGCGCAGCTGTTGAGCCTGCGGCTCGCGCGCCTCAAGGACGAGGGCAAGAGCAACCCCGTGATGGTGAGCCTGGCCAAGCGCAACAACGTGAAGAGCGCGCTCGACATCGCCCGCGTGGCCCGGAGCATCTACGGGGCCAATGGCATCACGGACGACTACCCGCCCGTGCGCCACATGCTGAATCTGGAGAGTGTCTTCACCTACGAGGGCACCCACGAGGTGCACACGCTGGTGCTGGGCAAGGCCATCACCGGCATCGACGCGTTCGGCTGAGGCGAGCGCGGACGTCCGGTGGAAGCCGCGCCTCCCCTCGCTCCCGGATGGGAAGGAGGGGAGGGCACGGGAAGGAACATCAGGACTGGGGGTTGCCTTCGCCGTTCGGCTCGGAGGCAGGCTCGCCAGGGGACTCGGACGACGGCTCGGACGCGGTGGCCTCGGCGGACGCCTCGCCCTCCTCGGCACCTTCCGCGGAGGCTTCGGGCTCGTCGGCGACTTCCGGCGCGGTGCCGGAGGCCTCGGCGGCCTGCTGCGCCTTGAGCTCCTCGTCGTTCATGAAGCCGACGGGGTTCTCCTTGCGGTTGAAGAAGCGCACGGCCTTGGCGGACAGCGCGTACATCTGCTCGGCCGCGGCGGAGGGCACCAGCGAGTGCTCGATCTGCGCGGGCTCCGGACGCTCCACCACGCCCAGCTCGCCGTCCTCCAACTGCTTGGCCTGGGCGGGGCTCAGCTCCATGCGGCGCAGCTTTCCCTTGCGCGTCATGAAGTAGAAGGCCGTCTCGCCCGGCTCCTGGGGCACCTGGGCGCCGAGCACCAGCTCGCGCAGGGCGCGGTCCAGCTCCACCTGCTTCTTGGACTCGGCGCGCTGGTAGGCCTTGGAGCCCGGCATGGGCGGCAGCTTGGGGATGGGCTTCTCCGTGGGCGTGCCCGGACGCGCGTTCGCGCCGAACCCTCCCTGGGGACCGCCCCGGAAGCCTCCGCCGCCCTGACGCGGCGGACCGCCCGCACCGTGGCGCGTGGGACCTCCGGCGCCTCGCGGCGGACCGCCACCGCCCTCGCGGCGCGGCGGACCTCCGCGGTCATCACGGCGCGGCGGGCCTCCGGCTGTCCGATTCTCATCACGTCCGCGAGGGGCCGGGGCGCGTGGAGCGCTCCCCCGGCTGTCCTCCTGGCGCCTTGGCGCCGAGGGCGTGGAGTCGGACTTCTTGGCCTCCTCCTCGGAGACGAGGCCCGCTTTCAACAACTTGTCTCGCAGGTTCTGCATGGGTTGGGCGTTCTATCCCTTGCACGGCCGCACGCAAGCCACCGCTTGCCGCTCCTGTCCCCCCCACGTAACTTGCCGCCCCCGCCGTCGTGGTCGTGGAGGTTCCGTGAGAAGTCTGTCGAAGTCCGCCGCCCTCGCCCTGGTCCTGGCAGCCACTGGCTGCTCAGACCCCGTCGACAAGGCGGCCAAGGCCCGCATCTTCTCGGCGGAGGACCCTCCGAAGGTGGTGGCCTCGGCGAAGGAGAAGCTGCCGCCGGAGGACGTCGCGGACAACCCCCAGGTCTCCCGCCGCATCCTGGGCATGGACGCCGCGGAGGTGACCGAGCGGCTGGGCCCGCACTTCTTCCAGTCCACCCTCAGCTACGAGTGGGCCGGCCCCAACGGGAACAACCCCGTGAAGCTCACGGAGACGCGCTCCTTCCGCGCGGGCCCCGGGGGCGTCAACGGCGACTTCCACGGCGTCCTGGAGAACTCCCGGGACCAGGGCCTGGAGGTGATGCGCGTGAAGGGGCAGGTGTTCGCCCGCAACCGCTACGGCCCGTACCGCCAGCGCCTGCGCGACCGCGGCATGGCCGAGCGCACCCGCACGGAGCTGACGGGCGCCATCCGCGACTTCGACAGCCTCTTCCAGGGCCGCATCAAGCTCACCCCCGCGGGCACCGTCACCCACGAGGGGCGCACCGCGTGGAAGTACAACGTGTCCCTGGGCTCGCCCCTGGAGGGCGGCACGCCGAAGAAGATGCCCGCCGCCTTCACGCCCAAGAACGCGGACGAGACGACGAAGCGCCGCGCCAACTTCTTCTCGCACCGGCTGCCGCGCTCGCTGGAGGGCGAGGTGCTGGTGGACTCGGTGACCTCCGTCGTCCTCAAGGCCCGGCTGGACGGGCGCATCGGCGTGCCCCAGGAGAAGACCCCGGAGGCCGCGGAGCTGCGTATGACGCTGGAGTCCTCCCTGACGGAGATTGGCAAGGACCCCGCGCTGCAGCCGCCCCAGGACTTCCTGCCGGACGCGGACAAGCCCCAGGGCATCGCGGACGCCATGGACCACTTCGGCATCCCGCGCACCAAGGCCGGGGACTCACCCGCCACTCCAGGCGCCGCGGCCGGCGCCCCCGAGCCGGAAGACGAGGCCGAGGGCAACTGACTCAACCCCGCTGCGCTCATCCGAGCCTCCAGGCCGTTGGAAGCCCTACGGTTTCCGGCCTGGCGGCTCGGGAGGGGAGCGCGGCCCTCGGGGGCTGTGACGGCCGTGTCCTGCACGGGCCGCCGCCCCCGCCCGGGCCTTCCCGCAAGTGCCTGACGCTGCTGGGGAATCCCCCTGGCCCTGGCCTTGCTCTCACGGGAGGCCATGTTCCGCTCCGCCCTCCCCCTGGCATGTGCCGGGCTCGCACTCCTGGCGACCCCGGCCCTCGCCGAACCCGTCCGCAACCTGGGCATCACCGTCGCGCCGCTGGGGGCCTACGTGCTCCAGGGCGACACGGAGGAGGTGCGCACGGTGGGCTACAGCGCGGGCCTGGGCTGGGCATACCGCAAGCCGGGGGCGGTGCTGGAGGTGGGCGGCCACCTGGCGTCCAGCCGGCACCTGACGGAGGTGACGCCCATGTCCGTGCGCGTCGTGCCCCTGGGGGACACCCGGGTGCGGCCCTTCCTGGGAGTGGGGGCCAGCATGCTGGTGCCCCACTCACGCCCCCAGCCGGTGGCCCCGGACGCGCTGGGCAGCCGGGTGCTCCAGCTGGGCTTCGAGCTGTGCGGCGGCGTGGGGGTGGAGCTGGGAGAGAACCTCTTCCTCTCCGCCGAGGCGCGCTACCAGAACTTCTCCGCCAGGGGCTCCCCTTTCTCCGGGGAGCGACAGAGCTTGCGCTCCACGTTCCTGGGTCTGGGGATGCACCTGTAGCTGTAGCGGGTGGGGCGGGTCGCTACAGACTGGCAGCGGCCTGTTGGAAGAAATTTTGACGGCCCTCTTGCGTCCTCTACAATCCTCGTCGGTTGCGGCCCAGACGCATCTGACATGCTCGGGTGTTCAGGCGTGCACAACGAAGGGAGCGGAGATGGAGCGCAAGGTCGGAAGTAGCACGTTGACCGCGAAAGAGGTCAAGGCGGCGCTGGAGAAGTCCACCACGCTGACGGCCGAGGAGGAGAAGGCCCTGCGCATGCGCCATGGCGCGGGCGCTCCCAGCAAGAGCGCGCCGCTGCCCCGCGCCGCGGGTGCGAACGCGGAGCTGGCGGATGAGCTGCTCGTCATCGAGATGCAGCTGATGAAGGCGATGCGCGCGCGCACGGCGGCCAAGGCCACCAAGGCGCCCGCCGCGGTCCCCACCCGCGAGGCTCCGGCCAACGCGGCGAAGGACAAGATCGTCCGCGCGCTGCGCGCCAAGAAGAAGTAGGGGGCCGTACTCCCTACTGGTTGAGGATGGCCACGAGGCGCGCTCCCGCCTCGGGCAGCGCCAGCGGCGTGCCCGAGACCTCCGTGGCCAGTCCCTCCGCGTCGGCGGCACCGCCGCGCGCGAAAAGCCCCTTGAGCCAGGTGAAGGCGGAGGGGTTGCGCCAGAAGTCCTCGTTGAACCGCTCCAGCAGGTGCGCGGTGAGCCGGGTCTCCAGGGCCCACGCCCGCAGGTAGCGGGTGACGTAGAGCTGCGAGTCCACGTCGTGCAGGAAGAAGCCCGGGTGCGGCTGCGCGAAGAGTGCGCGGCGCTGGCCGTCGGCGTACTCGTCCGCGCGGTCGGCGGAGGCGCCCTTGGTGCTGAGCGACAGCTCGTAGGACAGCTTCGCGCAGTGGCGGCGCAGCACGGCCAGGGCCTGGAAGGCGCCCATGCGCACGACGTCCTTCGTCGTGCCGGACGGCAGGCCCAGGTAGCGCTTGAGCCAGGGCGGGGACAACAGCAGCCGCTCGAAGGTGGCGGCGTACGCTTCCGTCACGGAGGCGTCGCCCAGGCGGCGCAGCTCCATGGGGGCGTCCGCGTCCACGTGGGCCAGGTGCCACGCGTGGCCCAGCTCGTGGAGCAGGTCGCCCAGCGCGTCCATGCCGCCGCGGGGCTGGATGACCAGCCGGATTTCGTCGGGCACGCGCACGGCGGCGACGAAGGGGCGTGACGCCTTGCCGGGGCGGGACTCGTCGTCCAGGCGGATGCGGCCGCCGGCCTCGGGGTGGAGGCCCCAGTCGGACAGCCAGCGCATCACGGCGGGGACGGTGTCCTCGCGGCGGAAGTGCGCGTCCATCCACGGGGCGCGCAGGGCGTGCTGCACGTCATGGCGCCGCGCCTCGCCGCCGGGCAGCGGGCGCAGGGTGGGCTCCAGCTTGCGCAGCACGTAGGCCAGCACGTCGCGGTAGGCGTCCTCGGTGCGCTTGAGGGTCTCCTCCGCGGCCTCGGCCAGCTTGCCCGCGTCGATGCCGGTGACGTCCTGGCGCAGCGAGGGGTAGTCGGGGAAGCCCAGCACCTCCGCGGCCTGGAGGGTGGCGTCGCGCCGGTCGCCGTACGGACCCCGGTGGTCCCAGAGGAAGTTGCCGGCGCCGCGCTCCAGGAGGGCGCGGCGGGAGCGGCTGGACTCGCGCGGAATCTGGGACAGGGCCTGGGCGAGGGACAGCGTCGTGTCGTCCGCGGGGATGTGGGAGCGGGCCTCCAACGCGACGACGGCGTCCGCCGCGGGCAGGGCGAGCGACTCCTCCACCTGGGTGGCGATGAGCTCGCGCACCAGCCGGATGCGGCGGACGGCGACGGGGTCGTCCTTGCCTTGCGCACGGGCGAGCGCCTCGTTGGCGGCGGCGAAGGTCTCCGGCGAGGACAGCTCCGGGAAGGATGTGTAGAGGCGTGCGACAGGGAGGTCCGGGGAGAGTCCGGCGCCGTAGCGGTACTGGAGGGTGGCCAACTCGGCGAGGAAATCATCCAGCCGCGACCGGACGGAGAGCAGGGGGCGGTCCATGGCGGCGCGGAAGGTAACAGGAAGCCCGCGTCAGGGCAGGGAGCACGCGCATAGAGTGTCTCGCCATGTCCTTCGCCTCCGTTGCCCGGCCGCATGCCCCCCTGGAGTCCCTCCTCGAAAGGGGCGGCGCGCGATGAAGCGCCGGACGTTCCGGGCGGAAGGGGCGCACGTGGGGCGGGCCCTGGTGGAGGCGGTGGCGGCGGAGCTGGCGCTGCCGGTGGCGGACGTGCGGCGGCTGGTGGACGTGGGCGCCGTGTACGTGGCGGGGCGGCGCGCGCGGGACGGGGCCGTGAAGCTCCAGGCCGCGCAGGTGGTGACGGTGGTGCTGGAGGAGGCAGGGCAGAGCCCGCTGGAGGTCCCGAAGCCCACGGTCCCCCTGCGCGTGCTGTTCGAGGACGCGGACGTCATCGCGGTGGACAAGCCCGCGGGCCTGAACGCGCAGCCCACGGAAGGCCGCGTGGGCGGAAGCCTGGTGGACCTGGTGAGTGAGTACCTGGGTCGGCAGGCGGGGTTGGTGCACCGGTTGGACCGGGAGACCTCCGGGGTGACGGTGTTCGGCAAGACGGCCGCCGCCACCTCCGCGCTGGCCGAGGCGTTCCGGGAGGGCACCGCGCGCAAGCGGTACCTCGCGGCGACGGGTCCGGGACTTCCGGCGGGCGGTACGGTGGACCTGCCCCTGTCGAAGGACCCATCGCGGCCGGGGCGCTGGCGGGCGACCCGCGCGGCCAATGGCGTGCCCGCGTGGACGGACTACCGGGCGCTGTTCGCGGGGGAGGCGTTCAGCCTGGTGGAGCTGCTGCCCCGGACGGGCCGCACGCACCAGCTCCGGGCGCACCTGACGGCGCTGGAGCACCCCATCCTGGGGGACTCGCGCTATGGCGGCGAGGGGAGCGCGGGGGGCCTGATGGCGCCGCGTTGCCTGCTGCACGCGCACGCGCTGGAGCTGGGGCATCCGCGCACGGGCCAGCCGCTGCGGTTGGAGGCGCCGGTGCCGGACGACATGCGGGCGTTCTTCGAGTCGGCGGGCGTGCGCATTCCGGAGGGGCCCATCGTGGCCGCGGACGCGTCCTGAGAACCTGGAAAACCCGGGCCCTGTGCTGGCGGACAGGATGCCCCCGTCGCGCGCATCGTGTGTAGACTGGGGGCTTCATGGGTGGCGGGAGACACGGCAAGGGCCCACGGACGCCGGAGCCCTCCCTTCGCGGACCGGAGCTGGGCTCGCGAGGAGAGGACGTGCGAGGCGCGGTGGCCCGGATCTGCCGGGACGCTGCTCGGCTGCTCCAGGAGGGGCAGGCGGCGCGGGCGTATTCCGGCCTGGTGTCCGCCAGCCGTTCTCTCCCGATGACGCCCCGGCTCGCGGCGGTGCTGGTCCGGTGCGCGCTGAAGGCGGGCACGGAGCGCGCGGTCATCACCCTGCTGGACGCGGCGATGGTGACGGAGCGGGGCGAGGTGCGCCGCGAGGTCCGCCGTCAGCTGTCGCGGGTGTTGCGGCGCACGGGACAGGAAGCGCGCGCCGCGGCGGTGCTCAACGGGTTGTTGATGGACGCGCCCGACGACGCCAGGGCCCGCTTCGTGCTCGACGTGCTGCGCGAGCGGGTGGCGAAGGCGAAGTCGGTGCCGTCGCCGCAGCTCCCGGCGGAGGACGAGGAGTCCCGGACGAAGACCGTGGAGGTGTCCGCGCTGGCGCTGTCGGATCCAGAGCTGGGCAACACGGTGGTGGAGATGCCGGTGGTTTCGGTGCCGGCCGCGCCAGCGTGGGCTCCCCGGGCCGCCACGGTGCAGGTCCCGCTGGGTGAGTGGGCGGAACAGGCACGGCCGGCGTCGCGAGGGCCGGAGTTCCCCTGGGATGACGACGGGCCGGGCAAGGCCCGGGTGGTGACGCCGCCGAGGGGCGCGAGGACCGTTCCGGAGCCGGTGGTCGTCGAGCAGGAGGCTGGCGAGGAGGCACCGGACACGGTGCGCCCTGGCGCCGCGGTCGTGGGGGCGTCTGACATTCCGGCGTCAGCCGCTGCGGCCTCGGGTGCATCGTCGGCCGTGGATGAAGCGCCTCGGGTGGAGAGCGCTGCTGGCGAATCGAATGCTTCGTCGTCAGGGAACGCCTCGGATTCGTCCGCGTCCGTCGTCGCACCGTCAAGTGCATCGCCGTCCGCGACCGTGCCTGAACACGTCATCGCGGCGTTGAGCGCATTGATGTTGTCGGGCTCGGCAAAGGCGCCTGAGCGCATCGAAACGGCACCGTCGTCAGCGGAGGCTGCCGAGCACGTCGGTGGAGCAGCATCCTCGAGTGAGACGCAGACGCCACTGCTCCCGGACACGGCGGCAGCGTCCGAAGTGAAGGCCGTTGCGTCGACGACCGAAGCGTCGTCGTCGGATGCGGTGCGGACACCCGATGAGAAGGTTGAGGTGTCGACGCCTGCTGCCGCGCCACCCGCCTCGCCGGTATTCGAATCGACGCAGGTCTTCGGCAAGAAGCTCGAGGAAGCGCCGCCTGCCGATGCCGCACTCGACGAAAAGCCCGCGCCACGGAATCCATCCGAGGAGACCCCGGCCGCGATAACGGCGGCACCCTCGAAGACCTCCGCTCCTGACGCGTCGGCATCGGAGCGGATGGAGTCGCGTTCGCCTGTCGCGGTGCTGGTGCCGGGTGCGCCAGCGATGGCGTTCGACGACGACGAGGCGACCTCGGAGATCATCCCGCCCGAGCGTGCCGAAGCGGAGAAGGGCGCTTCCGCGTCAACGCAGTCCCGTGATGGGAAGCCATCCGCTCCGCGACGGGCTTCCGTGCTGGTCCCCGCCACTTCGAAGCCCGCGTTCGACGAGGAGGAATCGACTTCGGAAGTCGTCTTCCCGCAGGCGGATTCCACCGCGCAGGCCGCCCCCGCCGCGCCCCGGCGCGACTCCACGCGCGTCCCCTCGGTGAAGCCCTCCGAGTCCCCGGCTTCGGATGCACCTGCTTCGGCACGCACCGCGGACGAGGGCTCGGAGCGGGCCCAGTCCCAGCGTCAGGAGGCCCAGCTCATCGCGCGCAGTGCCTGGCGCGAACTGGCCCAGCTGTACCTCAAGCGCGCGGACCGCGCGAAGGACGCACCCGAGCGCGCCGAAGCCCTCACTCGGCTCGCGGAGGTGATGGAGAACGAGCTCCAGGACTCCGCGGGCGCCGCGCGCATGTACCGGGAGATCGTCGAGCTGACCGGTGAGCGCACCGCGTTGCGTGAACAGGTCCGGCTGTTGTCGCAGCGGGAGGACGCCTCGCTCGTGCGCCGTGCGCTCGATGACGCGATCTCCCGGGCGAGGACCTCGCGGGCCCGCGCCGTGGCCCTGCTGACTCGAGGCGAGCGGCAGCTGAACATGGGCAACCCCGCGAAGGCGCGCGAGGACTTCGAGGCGGCGGATGCGCTCGTGGCCGGAATGCTGCCCGTGCTCGCGGGGCTGGTGCGCAGCGTCTCCGACGACGAGCGCTTCGCCCAGGTCGAGCGGCTGCGCGCCGCCTGTGCCGCCGCGCCGCGCCGCGCGCCGGATCGCCTGGAGGCGCTGCGGGTGCTCGCGAAGACCGCGGAGGAGTCCCTGGGAGACCTGCGCATCGCGCAGTGGGCCTGGGCGGAAGTGCTCGCGGAGAGCCCGGACAATGAGCAACCCCGGGAGCACCTGCTGGCGCTCGCGCGCCGCCTGGGAGACCTGCCCGCGCTGAGTGCGTTGCTGCACGCGCAGCTCGCCCGCGAGCCTCGGGGGCCGGCCGCGCGCAAGGCGCACCTGGAGCGCATCGCCACACTGGAGGCGATGGGCGACGCGGGCGCGGCCCTGGCGGAGCTGCGCCAGGCCGTGCGCTTCGAGCCGGGGCACAAGGAAGCCTGGCTGCTGCTCGCCGACCGCTGCACCGAGCGCGAGCAATTTGGCGAAGCCGCCTGGGCGCTGGAGAACGCGGCCACCGCGACGGAGGAGGACGAGGAGCGACAGCACACGTGGGAGCGGCTCGCGCTCTTCTGCCGCGAGGTGCTGAACAACACCGAGAAGGCCCGCCTCTACGCGCGCCGCGCCGACAGTCTGCGCAAGTCCCGCGAGCAGCGCGCCCGTCCGCCGTCGCCGGAGCCCACGCGTCCGGCGTCCTCGCAGGCTGGCGGGGTGCCGCCGCCGTCGGTGCTCGTCGCTCCGCCGGTCGCCACGGGCCGGGTGCCTGCTGCGAAACAGCGCAAGGACCTGTCCGACGAGGTGACATCCAACACGGATGTCCCGTCGCTGCTCCAGGCGGAGGAGGCCGCGTCCGCCAACGCATCGGAGAAGCGTTCGGCCGGGGCTTCAGGTGCCAGCGCGACTTCGCGCAAGGGACGCGGCAACGCGGCAGCGCAAGTCGGCTCGACGAACACGGCAGGCGAGGAACTCGAAGCGGCTCCTGGCAACAAGAAGCGAGGGCGCGTGGGGGCTCGGAGTGACACGGCCGAGCGCGCGTCGCGGAAGGAGTCAGAGCGAGGCGCGGGAGCGTCTCCATCCGCGTCGCAGCCTGGGAAGGCCCCCTCGGGAAGCCATGCTCCGGTCGCGAGCGCCGCCAAGGCCCCTTCAGGACGGCACGCGTCGGTAGGCGACACCGCCCAGGGAACGGAAGCGCCGCGCCGCCCCGTATCCGGGAAGGCTCCGGTGGGAAGCCCTGTGTCCCTCGCGGATACAGTGCCGGGCGCGGAGGTCGACCTCCCGCCCAAGGCCCCTTCGGGACGTCACGCTCCAGCGAGCGCCGCATCGTCCTCCACGGAAGCACCTCGGCAACCCAAGGCGCCCTCGGGACGTCATGCCCCGGTAGGAACCGCACCGGTCCCTACGGAAGCCGCACGCCAGTCGAAGGTCCAGTCCGGCAGCCACGCGCCGGTTGGTAGCTCAGCGCCGGGCGCGGACGCCACGCGCCAGCCGAAGGCTCCGTCCGGTCGTCACGCTCCCGTAGGCGCAACGGCATCCAGCGCGGACGCCACGCGCCAGCCGAAGGCGCCGTCCGGCCGTCACGTCTCGGTCGCGAGCACGCCACCGGAAGCGGAGCCACCCCGTCGCGCCGCGAAGGCGCCAGCGGAGAGCCCTGTCTCCCTCGCGGAGTCCGCCCCCGCTCCCAGCGGCATGTCTCGGGCCGCGAAGCCGTCTCGCGGCGGCTCGGCCCAGGAACCCGGCCCGACACCGGACGCCGCAGCCTCCGCGCCCGACCGCAAGCCGCGAGCCGCCACGGCGCCTCCGCGCGAAATGACCACGGCCTTCGGAGCATCGCTCCCGCCGGACGCGGAGCCCGAAGCCCCAGCGTCGCGCAAGGCCGCCACCGCCGCGCCCACCCCCGAGGACCACGCCCGCTCCTCCAAGAACGCGGGCACGCAGGTCCGCGAAGCCCCGTCCCGCGTGGAACGCGCCCCGCGCGCCGGACACGCGCCCCGGGTCCCTCTATCCGCCCTGTCTCTTACACACATCTCCGAGCCCACGAGACGCTCA
>NZ_RAWQ01000227.1:0-16328 GCF_003668965.1 Corallococcus sp. AB030 | reverse complement strand
GTCGGCGGGGGCCCGGGGAGGAGCGGCCGGAAGAACTCTTCGCGGCGCGGGGACGGTGAATCTGCTTAGGGGACATTGCGTGGACTCAGTTCCGCTTTACTCTGGGCCACCGCGCGCCGGGCGGCCAGCCGAGAGGAAGTTTCGGGGGGCGCGCGTGGTTTTGGTCTGGTTCTCCCTTACATCTCCTGGGAATTCCCTTCACTCGCCGCGCTCCTTCGAGGATCCTCCGGCGAGAGAGCCAACATGATTGAATGGACGCTAAAGAAGCTCATCGGGACCAAGAATGAGCGCGAGCTCAAGAAAGCCCGCCTGAAGGTCGCCCGCATCAACGAACTGGAAGGCCGCATGAAGGCCCTCCAGAACGAGGACTTCGCGCGCGAAACCGCCCGGATGAAGCAGGAGATCGCGAACGGCAAGCCGCTCGACGACCTGCTCTTCGAGGCCTTCGCCCTCACCCGTGAGGCGGCGAGCCGGGTCATCGGCCAGCGCCACTACGACGTGCAGCTCATTGGTGGCATGTTCCTGCACGAGGGCTGCATCGCGGAGATGCGCACCGGTGAAGGCAAGACGCTCACCGCGACGCTGCCCTCCTACCTCAACGCCCTGTCCGGCCGTGGCGTGCACGTCGTCACCGTGAACGACTACCTGGCCCGCCGCGACGCGGAGTGGATGGGCCGCGTCTACAAGTTCCTGGGCATGTCGACGGGCTGCGTGCTCCACGAGCTGTCCGACAAGCAGCGCCAGGACGCGTACCGCTCGGACATCACGTACGGCCAGAACAACGAGTTCGGCTTCGACTACCTGCGCGACAACATGAAGTTCCGTCTGCAGGACTACGTCCAGCGCGAGCTGAACTACGCCATCGTCGACGAGGTGGACTCCATCCTCATCGACGAGGCCCGCACGCCGCTCATCATCTCCGGTCCCACCGAGGACAGCACCGACAAGTACTACCGGGTGGACCAGGTCATCCCGGGCCTCGTGCCGGACCAGGACTACACCCTGGACGAGAAGCACCGCTCGGTGGCCCTCACCGACGACGGCATCGACAAGCTCCAGAAGCGCCTCAGCGTCGGCAACCTCTACGACCCGGGCGAAATCGAGACCCTCCACCACGTCGAGCAGGCCCTGCGCGCGCACACGCTCTACAAGCGCGACAAGGACTACGTGGTGAAGGACGGCGAGGTGCAGATCGTCGACGAGTTCACCGGCCGCCTCATGCCGGGCCGCCGCTGGTCCGACGGCCTCCACCAGGCCATCGAGGCCAAGGAGGGCGTGAAGATCGAGAACGAGAACCAGACGCTCGCCACGGTCTCGTTCCAGAACTACTTCCGCATGTACTCCAAGCTGTCCGGCATGACGGGCACCGCGGACACGGAAGCCGAAGAGTTCGCGAAGATCTACAACCTGGACGTGCGCGTCATCCCGACGAACCGCAACGCGCAGCGCCGCGACGAACAGGACGTGGTCTACAAGACGGAGCGCGAGAAGTTCGAGGCCGTCGCCGCCCAGATTGAAGAGCTGAACAAGGCCGGCCAGCCGGTGCTCGTGGGCACGGTGTCCATCGCCAAGAGCGAGGTGGTGTCCAACTTCCTCAAGAAGCGCGGCGTGGCCCACAACGTCCTCAACGCCAAGGCGCACCAGCGCGAGGCGGACATCGTCGCGCAGGCGGGCCGCAAGGGCGCGGTCACCATCTCCACCAACATGGCCGGCCGCGGCACGGACATCCTCCTGGGCGGCAACGCGGAGGTCATGACCAAGAGCGAGATGGGCGCGCCGCCGGAGCCGCCGGAGTCCGTGGACGGGCAGCCCCCGGACCTCACCGCCTACCAGGCGGCGCTGGCGGACTACGAGAAGCGTTTCGAGGAGACGAAGGCGAACAACGAGCAGCTCACCAAGCGCGAGCGTGAAGAGGTCATGGCCGCCGGCGGCCTCTTCATCATCGGCACGGAGCGCCACGAGTCCCGCCGCGTGGACAACCAGCTGCGCGGCCGCGCCGGCCGCCAGGGTGACCCGGGCGCCAGCCGCTTCTTCCTGTCCCTGGAAGACGACCTGATGCGCATCTTCGGGTCGGAGCGCATCCAGATGCTGATGGAGCGCCTGGGCATGGAGGAGGGCGAGGTCATCGAGCACATCTGGCTCTCTCGCGCCATCGAGGGCGCGCAGAAGCGGGTCGAAGGCCACAACTTCGACATCCGCAAGAACCTGCTCGAGTACGACGACGTGATGAACCAGCAGCGGCGCACCATCTACAAGCTGCGCCGTCAGGTGCTCGCGTCGGGCGCGGGCGTTCCGCTCGTGGAGTACGAGGAGGACGTGAAGACGCGCGTGAAGACGCGCTCCGAGCGCGTCATCTCCTGGGCGGACTTCCGGGAGATGGTGCTGGACGCCGTGGAGGACGTCGTCGTGTCCATGACGGACACCTACGCCCCCACGCGCAGCTCCGACACCTGGGACATCGCCTCGCTGGCCAACTCCGTGAAGGAGTCGCTCAACCTGGAGATGAGCTTCGAGGGCGTCGGCAACCGCGACGAGCTCCAGGAGCAGATCTACGCGGCGGCGGAGAAGGTCTTCACCGCCCGCGAGCAGGAGTTCGGCGAAGACTTCATGCGCTTCCTGCAGTACCGGTACCTGGCCACCATCGACCAGCTGTGGAAGGACCACCTGCTGGCCATGGACCACCTGCGCCAGGGCATCGGCCTGCGCGGCTACGGCCAGAAGGACCCGAAGCAGGAGTACAAGAAGGAAGGCTACACGGGCTTCATGCAGATGCTGGACGCCATCAAGACGCAGTTCGTCAGCCAGATGATGCGTGTCCAGGCCCGCTCCGCCTCCAGCGCCGCGGAGGAGACCGCCCGCATCCAGCGCCAGCTGGCCCAGCAGCAGAAGAAGGCCGTGGAGGGCCGCGCGGACGCCGAGGGGAAGATCGAGGAGGCCACCGCCACCCCGGTCGCCCAGCGCGAAGCCGCCGCCGGCCCCAAGCCCGTGGGCCGCAACGAGCCCTGCCCCTGCGGCAGCGGCCGTAAGTACAAGAAGTGCCACGGCGCCAACGAAGCGAACCCGTAGGCCGCTGAACACCTGATGGAAGCGCTCTTCCGGCGCGGTCGCCCTCCCTGGAAAGGGGAGCGGGGCCGCGCCGGTCGCCTTCCTGGAGGGGAGGGGAGCGGGCTCGGGGAGGTAGGAGCCGGACGGAGGGTGTGCCGAAGCTTGCGCCCCTCTTGAGCGTTCTGCTAAGGACGCCGCGCCCTGTTATGTAGGGGCCGGGCTTCACCGCCCGAGGCAGTCAGCAGCACCCACTACTCACACGCGTGTCACCGGTCCCCGGTGCCCCTCCACGGTGGAAGGGCCAGGACTGGCAGCGGTCTCAACGCGCGTGGCGGAACAACCGGAAGGTACTCGCACCATGGATCAGCAGGATACGCAGACGCAGGCCCAGGCGATGGCCGCTGCCAGCGGCATCACGATGCGCCAGCTCCTCGAGGCCGGCGTTCACTTCGGCCACCAGACCAAGCGCTGGAACCCGAAGATGAAGCCCTACATCTTCGGTGCCCGTAACGGCATCTACATCATCGACCTGCAGAAGACCGTGACCATGGCCCGCGCGGCCTTCCGCTTCGTGGCGGACATCACGGCGCGCGGCGGGTCGGTGCTCTTCGTCGGCACCAAGAAGCAGGCGCAGGACGTCATCCAGGAGGAGGCCGCCCGCGGCGGTCAGTTCCACGTCACCAGCCGCTGGCTGGGTGGCACGCTGACGAACTTCAAGACCATCAAGCAGGGCATCGACCGCCTGAAGACGCTGGAGAAGATGGCCGAGGACGGCACCTTCGAGCGCCTGCCCAAGAAGGAAGTCGCCCAGCTCGACCGTGAGCGCGAGAAGCTGGAGAAGAACCTGGGCGGCGTGAAGGACATGGCGAAGCTGCCCCGCTGCGTCTTCGTCATCGACCCGAAGAAGGAGCACATCGCCATCCACGAGGCCACCCGCCTGGGCATCCCGGTGATTGGTCTGGTGGACACCAACTGCGATCCGGACGGCATCGACTTCGTCATCCCGGGCAACGACGACGCCATCCGCTCCATCAAGCTCTTCACGTCCAAGATCGCCGACGCGTGCCTCGAGGGTGCGGCTCGCTACCGTGCGTCCGGCGCCGCCGAGCGCGACGAGCAGGAGGAGCGCGAGGGCCGTGACGACCGCCGTGACGACCGCCGTGGCCCGCGCCGTGGCGACCGCCGCGACCGTGACGACCGCCGTGGCGGCGGTGACCGTGGCGGTGAGCGCCGCGGCCCCGTCGTGGAGATGAAGGCCACCGCGGCCACCACGGAGCAGGCGCCCGAGGCTGGCGGCGAGAGCACGCCGGCGGCGGAGTAACCGCCCGGCCTCATCGCTTTCCCAACGCGGTCTCCGGAGTTCGGCCGGGCGGCACCTCTCAAGGCCCGCTGTCCGGCCGTCTCCATTTTCTACGTCCTTGGCGTCAGTACCCAGAACCCCAGTCCTCCGCCCCCAGCGCACGCCGCCAGGCTCGGAGCCGATGAAGAAAGAGATACGACATGGCTGAGATCACCGCCCAGATGGTGAAGGACCTCCGCGAGCGCACCAACGCCGGCATGATGGACTGCAAGAAGGCGCTGGCCGAGTCCGGTGGCGACTTCGAGAAGGCCGCGGAGTGGCTGCGCAAGAAGGGCATCTCCAAGGCCGAGGGCAAGGCCGGCCGCGTCGCCGCCGAAGGCATCGTGACCTCCTACATCCACGGCGGCCGCATCGGCGTCATCGTGGAGGTCAACTGCGAGACGGACTTCGTCGCTCGCAACCCGGACTTCCAGGACCTGGCGAAGGAAGTGGCCATGCAGATCGCCGCGGCCGGCCCCAAGTTCGTCCGCCGCGAGGAGGTCCCCACCGACGCGATGGACAAGGAGAAGGAGATCCAGCGCGAGCTGCTCAAGCAGCAGGGCAAGCCCGAGGCGATGCTGGAGAAGATCCTCGTGGGCAAGATGGAGAAGTACTACGAGGGCGTCTGCCTGGTGGACCAGCTCTGGGTGAAGGACGACAAGAAGAAGGTCGGCGAGATGATCAACGAGCGCGCCGCCAAGATTGGCGAGAAGGTCTCCGTGCGCCGCTTCGTCCGCTACGAGGTGGGTGAGGGCATCGAGAAGAAGAAGGATGACCTGGCCGCCGAGGTCGCCAAGACGCTGGGCCAGGCCTAAGCGCCTTTCGCCGCACCGCAGCTCCCTGGGGCCGCGTGCCTGGGGCTCTTCCTCACAGGGGAAGGGCGCCGGGAACGCGGCCCTTGGTATTCCAGGCCCCGTTTTCTTCATGTCCGTCCGCCCGGCACTGGACGGTGCGGCGCGCGTCACGACTTCCGTCGTTGCCTGGGCGCGGGGCGGGGGATAGAAGCGGTCGCGTATGTCCGAATCCACCTCTCCCTACAAGCGCATCCTCCTCAAACTGTCGGGCGAAGCCCTGATGGGCGAGGGGAAGTACGGCATCCACCCGCCCACCCTCACGCGCATCGCGGAGGAAGTCGCGGAACTCTCCAGAACGGGCCTGGAAATCGCCCTCGTGATTGGCGGCGGCAACATCTTCCGCGGCGTCGCTGGCGCCACGGAGGGCATGGACCGCGCGAGCGCGGACTACATGGGCATGCTCGCCACCTGCATCAACTCCATGGCGCTGCAGGACTCGCTGGAGAAGCAGGGGCTGAAGACGCGCGTGCAGTCCGCCATCAAGATGGAGCAGATCGCCGAGCCCTACATCCGCCGGCGCGCCGTGCGGCACCTGGAGAAGGGCCGCGTGGTCATCTTCGCCGCGGGCACGGGCAACCCCTACTTCACCACCGACACGGCCGCGTCGCTGCGCGCGATGGAAATCAACGCGCAGGTCATCCTCAAGGCCACCAAGGTGGACGGCGTCTACAACGCGGACCCGAAGAAGGACCCGACCGCGAAGCGCTACCGGTCGCTCACGTACATGGACGTCCTCAAGCAGAACCTCAACGTGATGGACTCCACGGCCATCTCGCTGTGCATGGACAACAAGCTGCCCATCATCGTGTTCGACCTGGGCACGCGCGGGAACATCCAGCGCGCCGTCACGGGCCACGGCGAGTTCGGCACCATCGTCGGCGCGGCCGAGACCGTCTGGGCCTAGGGACGCCACGGACGGGACTGACAACACCCCCACTTCTCACAGGAGACGCACAATGGCTGACACGGCGGATCTGAAGGGCCGTATCGACAAGTCGGTGGAAGACCTCAAGCGGGAACTGGCCAAGGCGCGCACCGGCCGGGCGAACACCAACATCCTGGACGGCATCAAGGTGAACCAGTACGGGACGCCCACGCCGCTCAACGGCGTTGCCAGCATCAGCGCGCCGGAGCCCCGCCTCATCGTCATCAAGCCCTGGGACAAGGGCGTGCTGAAGGACATCGAGAAGGCCCTCCGTGAGGCGAACCTCGACGTCAACCCGATGAACGACGGCGAGATGATCCGCCTGCCCTTTCCTCCGCTCACCGAGGAGACCCGCAAGAAGATCGCGAAGCAGGTGAAGGAGAAGGGCGAGGAGCACAAGGTCGCCATCCGGAACATCCGCCGCGACGCGAACGAGGCCCTCAAGACTCAGCTGAAGGACAAGAAGATCACCGAGGACGACCTCAAGCGCCGCACGGAAGAGGTCCAGAAGGCGACCGACGCCGGCATCAAGGCGGTGGACGACCTGGTCGCCAAGAAGGAGAAGGAAGTGATGACGGTTTGAGTCGTCACGCCTGGAAGCCCGTGGCCAGTCGCCACGGGCCTCCTTCCGGGCTTCAGCAGGAACCCAGCCGGGCCTTCAGGACGGCCTCAGGCTGGATAGACGAGCGCTTCGCCGGTGAGGTGCCGCACCACGTCCGAGACGAAGGCGAACAGCTCCAGCCCCTTGCCCTTGTCGTCCTTCCAGGCGCGCGAGGCATCGTCGTGGCTGAAGTGGATGCCCTGGCCCTGGCCGGCCACCCAGATCTGCCAGACGGCGCGCTGGGTGTTGATGATGCACTTCTCGCCGGACGCGGCCGTGAGCGTCACCTTGTCACCGGTGGCTTCGGCTTCCAGCACGTCCGGGTCGAAGGTGTCCGCGGCCGCCAGGATGCGCTTGAACGCGGCGGCCACGAGGGAATGGTAGCGGGCTTCGTCCATCATGGCCGCGCGCTCCCGGACGTCACTGGATGACGTCGAGGACCTGCTGGCCGGGGGCGGAGTAGAACAGGAACTTCAGGTGCTGCGCCGGGGGGTTCTCCCCCTTCTCGCCGGGCACCTGGTCTTCCGTGCTGGTGGGCGTGTCCGGCCACTCCATGGCGATGACCGTGCCCGGGTTCACCGGCTTGGGGAAGGACTGCATCCCCAGCAGGTGCGCCGCGAGCGCGCCCATGGAGGGCTGGTGGCCCACCAGGACGAGGTTCTCGTCGGAGTACTCCTTGAGCACGGGCTCCACCGCTCCCACCGGCATGTCCGGCAGCAGGCAGCGATGCACGCGCAGGAGGCCTTCATGCTTCACGGAGTTGGAGAGGATCTGCGCCGTCTGCACCGTACGCACCAGCGGGCTGGTGAGGATGAGGCTGATGGGCCCCATGCGCTCAGACAGCGACGCGAAATGCGCGGCGACATTCGTACGGGCCTTCGCGGTCAGCGCGCGCGCCTCGTCGCCGAGCCCCTCGGGGATCTCTGCGTCCGCATCGCCGTGCCTTACCAGGAAAATCCTCAAAGTCCCTCCACCGGTCGCGACAAGACCGCGGTTCGTACATGACCGTGGCCCGGTTGGTCAAAGGTAATGAGTCGAATGTTCAGTGCCCGGAACAGCCTGCGCATTGCGGGCGTTCGGGAACCGCCGTTCGCGGGGGGCCAACCCGAGCATACACTGGCCACCCACTGGCGTTCACGGGAGGTGGCATGCGCAAGTTGTTGGGGTGTCTGGCCGTCGTCCTGGCCCTGTCCGCCTGTCGCAAGGACGCGGCGGAGGGGGGGCCGGAGGGCGCGGGTGACGCCAGGGGCACGGTCGCCCGCCTGGAGGGTGGGGAGGCCAGGGAGGCTGGAGATGACGCGCCGTCCGGCCCCTACGCCCTGACGAAGGAGAAGCTGGAGGCGTACGTCGGCTACCAGCGCAAGATGCTGGAGGTGTACGGGTCGCTGATGCGCAGCCTCCAGGACATGGGGCCGCTCCTGGACGCGGGCACCCCCCAGGCGATGGAGAAGGCCAGGAGCGGCCTGAAGCTCATCGAGCGCAAGGCGCAGGCGGAGGTCGACGCGCGCCAGGCGGCGGGGCTGTCCACGGACGAGGTCAACCGCATCGCGGAGGTCGTCACCGCCGTCATCAGCCAGCGGCAGATGGGGCGCACGCTCCAGTACGAGGAGGAGCTCAAGAAGCTGGAGGCGCTCCAGGCCCGCATGCCGGAGGAGCAGCAGAAGGAGCTGGCACCGCAGGTGGAGTCCATGCGGCTCCAGGTGGAGACCTTCCAGAAGCTCCCGGAGGCGCGCCGGGAGTTCGGCGACGCCAACGTGGACGTGGTGCTGGCCCGCGAGGCCGACCTGACGAAGAACTACCAGGACATGCTCAAGGCCTTCGCGGGCATACGGCGGTAGCTACACCCGCTTGAGCTGGGGCGCCTTCTTCAGGAGCTGCGCGAGGAAGGCGTCACCCTGCTTCTCCAGCACCGTGTTGCCGCGCAGGCGCTGGTTCAGGTTGACGAAGTCCACGTGGTCCAGCCGCTGGTCCTGGTTGTAGCAGGAGAAGACCCACGTCTCCTTGCCGGTGACGGGGTCCACGTGCCGCTGGAGGCACTGGGCGCAGATCTCCTTCATCATGCACTGCATGGGGGAGTTGATGGACCCGAGGGCCTCGTGCCCCGGCTTGAGGAACGGCTGGAGCACGCCGTGCCGCGCCTCCGCCACCGCGCGCATCATCCGGTCCGAGCCGATGGCGATGATGCGGTCCACCTCGCTCAAGGAGATGACGGGCTTCACGCCCAGCTTCCCTTCGGCGTAGGCCACCATGGCCTGCACCACGTTGCCCCGGAAGGCCGCGTCCTGTGCGCGGCGTACGTCCAGCAGGTCGCCGGAGTCCACGGACCAGATGACCTGGTCGGTGCCGGCTTCAATCTCATCCTGCTTGAACGAGTCCGCCTTCAGCCGGTAGCCCGCGAAGTACACCACGCGGCAGCCCGCCGCCTTGAGCGAGCGCGCGATGGAGAAGAGCACCGCGTTGCCCAGGCCGCCGCCCACCAGCACCACCGTCTCGTTGTGGCCAATCTCCGTGGGCGCGCCCGTGGGGCCCATCAGCACGACGGGCTCGCCGGGCTTGAGCGCCGCGCACAGGCGGGAGGAGGAGCCCATCTCCAGCACGATGGTGCCCATCAGGCCCTTCTCCTTGTCCACCCACGCGCCCGTGAGGGCCAGGCCCTCCATGGTGAGGCGCACGCCGTCCACGAGCGGCGCGTTCCGCTCGAAGTTCTGGAGCCGGTAGAACTGGCCGGGGGAGAAGTGGCTGGCGGCGAAGGGCGCCCTCACCACCACCTCCACGATGGTCGGCGTGAGCCGGTTCACGCCGACGACGGTGGCGAGGAAGGCTTCGTCCAGCGTCGCGAAGTGGGTGGCGCGCTTCGACTCGCGCGCGTCCTGCGCGGCCGTGTCGTTGAAGTCCAGGCCCGCGACCTCCTTCGCGAACAGGCGCGCCACCTGCGGGTGGCCATCCTTCGCGCTGGCCATGGCCTTCACCACGTTGCCCGCGTAGGTCGGGTGGTTGTCGCCGTAGAAGGACACGAAGCGGCCGTCGCGTTGGTAGGACGTGAAGAAGCCCACCTTCGCCTCGGGATCCTCCTGGGCCTCCACCGGCTGGAGCTTGAAGCCGCTGCCGTCCTCCACCAGCTCGTGGCCCTGGAAGTACTCCTTCGCCTCGTCGAGCTGGAAGGTGCCCGGGTACTCCTTCTCGTAGGTGACGTTGGGGGACGTGCCCGCGGCCACGCAGACCGTCTTCGCGGGCAGCTCGAAGAACTGGCCGCTTCCCTTGAGCTTGCCGTCCACCGTCACCATGCGCTCGAAGCGGATGGCGCGCACCGCGCCCGAGTCGTCCTGCAGCGCCTCCGTGGGACTCATCCGTTCGATGAAGCGGATGCCTTCCTCCAGCGCCTTGGAGACCTCTTCGTGGTTGAGGCGGTAGGCAGGGGACTCCGTGAGGCCCCGGCGGTACACCAGGCTCACGCCGCCCCACGCGCGCACCAGGTGGATGAAGTCCGGCGCGCGGCCTTCCGCCTGGGCCTTGTGTCGCTCGGCTCGGACGGCGCGGCCGTGCTCCAGGAAGGTCTGGTAGGTGGCGCGCTCCTCGGCGTCCAGGCGCGCGAGGACGGTGGCGTCACCCAGGTCCGCCACCAGCTTCTCGTGGCGCTCCAGCGTCTTCTCCACCTGCACCGGGTAGTACGCCATCAGCTCCGTGGCGGTGTCGATGCCGGTGAGGCCTCCGCCGATGACGATGGCGGGCAGCTGTACCTGGAGGTTCGCCAGCGAGTCGCGCTTGAAGGCACCCGTGAGCTGCAGCGCCATCAGGAAGTCGGACGCCTTGCGGATGCCCCGGATGAGGTTGTTCTTCATCCCGATGATGGTGGGGCGGCCCGCGCCCGCGGCGATGGCCACGTGGTCGAAGCCCAGCTCCCATGCGTCCTCCACCGTCAGCGTGCCTCCGAAGCGGATGCCGCCGTAGATGCGCATGCCCTCTCGGCGCGCGAGCGTCAGATGGATGAGCGTGAGGAAGTTCTTGTCCCAACGCACGGTGATTCCGTACTCGGAGACGCCGCCGAAGCCCTCTAGCACGCGCTCGTCCAGTTCGCGCGTCAGCTTGCTCCAGTCGTGGATGGGCTGGAGCGCGTGGCCGTTGCGCCCCACCAGCTCGTCGGGAAACGGTTCAATCTTGAGGCCGTCCACGCCGGTGACGGCGAACCCTTCGTTGAGCAGGTAGTGCGACAGCGTGTAGCCGGCGGGGCCCAGGCCCACCACCATCACGTTGCGGCCCACGTAGGGCAGCGCGTACGGACGGCGGATGTTGAGCGGGTTCCAGCGCGTGAGCAGGCCGTGGATTTCGAAGCCCCATGGCAGGGCCAGCACGTCCGTGAGCGTGGCCGTCTCCGCCAGCGGGATGTTCACCGGCTCCTGCTTCTGGAAGATGCAGGCCTTCATGCAGTCGTTGCAGATGCGGTGGCCGGTGCCCGCGCACATGGGGTTGTCCAGCGTCACCATGGCCAGCGCGGCCACGGAGTCACCCTCGCGCTTGAGCGCGTGTGCTTCGGAGATGCGCTCGTCCAGCGGACAGCCGGTGAGCGGGATGCCCAGCGGGTTCTTCTTGAACGAGTGCCCCTCCGCCACCGGGTCCTTCGCGGGGAAGCCCTTGCTGCACGAGTCCTTCTGTCGCTCGTGGCAGATGACGCAATAGTCCACCTCGTTCATCACGTCGCGCGGGGTGCCCCGGCGGTCGGTGAGCTTGAAGCCGTCGCGGTGGCGCAGGTGGTGCTCCAGGCCCTCCGTCTTCTCCTCCATCTGGGCGTCCGGGCGCTGCAACTGCACCAGCTGGTCGAACACCAGTGGCTTCGGCAGCCGCAGCGTGGGCCAGGTGTGGAAGAGGGCCTTGGTCTCCGGGTGCAGCGCGCGGGCGTACGTCCACCGGTCCGCCAGCGACAGCAGCGCGCGCACGGCCTGGAGCTCCGCCGCGTCGTCGCCCTTCATCACCAGGCTGGAGCCGAACGCGTCCTCGCCCTCGGGCGTGGCGGTGAGCCTGGCGCGCAGGGCGGCCCACCGCTCGCGCAGGGCGGGGGCGCGCTCCTGGTGCGCGGGAGGCAGGTTGCCGGAGTAGAGCCGCTCCAGGTCGAGCAGCGTGAGGATGGACTCCGCGAGGCCTCGTTCCAGGTCGCCGTGCGCGAGCGCGTCCGGGAAGCCAAGCTGCATGAGCAGGCGCATGCGCGCGTCCAGCGACGGGAACTCCGCGAGCGTCGGACGGTCCTGCGCGCCCTTCTTGAAGACGCGGCGCGTGATGAACTCGCGCTTGAAGTCGAAGAGGGGCAGCTCTCCGCGCAAGTGGCTGGCCAGTCGCTCGGTCTCCGGTGTGATGCCGAAGAGCGTGGCGACGAAGCGCGAGACGTGGCGGGCCACCTGGATGAGCAGCTCGGACTCCGCCGGACCGGAGAGGCTGGCGCCTCCGGACTTGCGGTAGGCGTCGAAGGTCTGGAACAGGTCGGGCGCGTCGCCCTGGAGTCGCGCGTCGAAGCGCTCCGCCAGCCGGCGCAGGCCACTGGGGCGGTACAGGTCTTCGAAAGTGAATCCCGGGAGGCCCAACTGGAGCGCCGGGGCAGGGGCGGAGGCGAGGTCGTTCAAGGCGCGCATGTCACGGGACTTCGGGGAGGCAGGCAGCTTAGGGCCTGGAGGCTGGCGGGTGCGATGGACGTCATGGGCCGGATTTGCTCCGCCCGACGTGTTGAGGCGGTGGGCCCCAGCGGCTACGGTGCGCCGCCATGATGGACAACGCCGCACGTCGTGCCTCCGAACCGCACCTGGCCCCCGTGCCGGATGCCTGTTACCTGTGCAAGGGAGGGCGCCTGCGGCTGCGTCACCGGGCGCGCGGCGGCACCCAGGCCCAGGGCGCGGCGGCCTACAACTGCACGTCCTTTGGCCACCGGAGCCACCCGCCCATCTGGGGCTGCGAGGACTGCGGGATGATGTTCCAGTGGCCCCTCGTGTCCCCGGACACGCTGCTCCAAGCGTACCAGGACGTGGAGGACCCGCTCTACGTCGCGGAGAAGGACAACCGCTACCACACCTTCCGCCGCGTGCTGCGCGAGCTGGGGCCTGCCCAGAACCGCACGCTGCTGGATGTGGGCGCCTACTGCGGCTACTTCCTGGATGTGGCGCGCGAGTCGGGCTTCCGCCCGGAGGGGCTGGAGCTGTCGCGCTGGGCGGCCGGCAACGCTCGGAGCCTGGGCTTCACGGTGCACGGACTCCCCCTGCGGGAGCTGGCGGCGAAGGGCCTTCAGTACGACGTGGTGACGCTGTGGGACGTGGTGGAGCACTTCGCGGATCCGCGCGAGGAGCTGAAGGCGGCGCTCAAGCTGGTGCGCCCCGGCGGCCGCATCTACCTGTCCACCATCGACGCGGGCAGTCTGCTGGCGCGCCTCATGGGCGGGCAGTGGCCGTGGCTGATGGACATGCACCTCTTCTATTTCGGCCGCCGCACCCTGGCGATGATGCTGGAGGAAGTGGGCTTCCGCGTCACGGACGTCCGGACGTACACGCACATCATCTCCGCGGACTACCTGCTGCGGAAGGTGGGCGCGAGCTTCACGCCCTCGGCGCCGGTGCTGGAGTTGGTGCGGCGGGGTGTGCCGTCCAGCTGGTCCATCCCGTTCAACCTGGGCGACAACATGCTGATGGCCGCCGAGCGGCCCCTCTAAGCCTTCCCTCGCGCCTATGTCCCCCTTGATGCGGCGGGTGCTGCACCCGCTGGTGTTGCTCACGTTCTTCGCGCTGTCGGCGTTCCACACCTGGCCGCTCGTGTCCCAGATGAAGGGATACGTGATGGGCGGACGCGAAGACGTCTACATGAACATGTGGCACCTGTGGTGGATGCGGCAGGCCCTCTGGGTGCAGCCGCAGAACCCCTTCTTCGTGCCCTTCCTCCACTGGCCCCTGGGCGCCGAGCTGTACTGGCACACGTTGGCCCCCGCCAAGACGCTGTGGGGCGTGGTGCTGCTGCCGTTCATGTCCGTGGAGACGGCGTACAACGTGGTGCTGTTCGGCTCGTTCGTGCTGACGGGCTACACGTCGTGGCTGCTCCTGCGCTACCTGCTGGAGCGCGCGGGCCATGGGCCCTGGCTCGCGGCGGCGGCGGCGCTGGCGGGCGCGTGCGTGTTCAACTTCTCGCGCTACCACCTGACCCACGCGACGGCGCACCTGAACCTCACCGCGCTGGAGGGACTGCCGCTCTACCTGCTCTGCTTCTTCCGCTGGCTGGACGAGGGCAAGCGCAAGTGGCTGGTGGGGCTGGCGCTGTGCGCGTTGTACGTGTTGCTGTGTGACTACTACTACCTCGTCTACATCGCGCTCTTCTCACTCCTGTGGGTGGTGGCGGAGCGGTGGAAGCGGGGGCCGCTGCTGTCCCTGGACACGTGGAAGGATCCGCTCGTGCGACGGGCGGCGGTGGCGGGAATCGCGGCGGGGCTCGCGTGCGTGCCGCCCATGGTGCCGCTGCTCCTGCATGCGTTCCCCGCACCGCTGCAGATCCATCACGGCGACTCCGACTACTTCACGGACCTGTACGCGTTCTTCATTCCGGACACGCGCTCGGCCTGGATGGCGGATCTGCCCGCGAAGGCGCGTGAGTTCTCCCTGAACGTCATGCGCATGAAGATGTCGACCAACCTGGAGGAGACCGGCACGTTCCTGGGCTGGTTGACGCCGCTGTTGGCCGTCTTCGCGCTGTGGCGGGGCGTGCCGGAGGGACGCCGTTGGTTGGGGCTGGGGTTGGGCTTCGCGGTGCTGTCCATGGGCACGGTGCTCAACATCGGCCTGGAGGACCGGGTGTCGCCGGTGGTGCTGCTCTTCGCCGTGGCGCTCGCGGTGGCGCTGGTGCCCGCGTGGCGGGAGCGGGTGTGGCGGCGGGACGTGCTGCTGCTGCTGGCGCTGGCCGTCTACCTGGCGCTGTCGGAGCCGCTGACGGCGTTCAACGTGCCGCTCAAGGTCCAGATTCCGATGCCGTATGTGGTGTTCAAGCACGTGGTGCCGCTGTTCTCGCGCGGGGGCATGCCGGTGCGCTTCATCCTGCTCACGCTCCTGTCGCTGTCGGTGCTGGTGGCGTTCGCCGCGGCGCACGCGGGCGCGTGGGCGTCCCGGCGGGATGCGCGGCTGGGCGTGGCGGTGGCGCTCGCGGTGGCGCTGATTCCGAACGTGGAGTACCGGGGCCTCCAGATGGTGGTGCCCTCCATTCCCCGGTTGCCGCCGGTGTTCGATGAGATTCGCGACGCGCCCATGCCCGCGGCGGTGCTGACGGACAACGTGCAGGGGCAGTGGGAGCAGATGTTCCACGGCAAGCCGGTGTCGTACGCCCGTCTGTCCCGGCTGCCGGTGCGGGAGTCGGCGCTGGTGAACTCGCGGCTCATCCGCGCGGCGGAAGGGATGCGCAACGCGTTCGGCACCGTCACGCCGGAGGAGCGCGACGAGATGCGGCGCTACCTGAAAGAGCACCACTTCAAGTGGTACGTGACGCACTTCTTCCACCCCGTCCGCCACCAGTTCATCACGGACGAACTGGGCGGCGAGATGGTGCACCAGGACGGCTACGTCACCGTGTACCGCTTCCCTTGAGCGGACGCGCTCATTCGCATTCGGCGTGCTCGATGTTCGTGCGCTCCATGGCGCTCGCGGACACGGCGAGGTCGGTCGCGGTCACGGTGACGCTCTCGTCCGCGGACACCATGGAGCCACACTCAGCGAAGCCGCTGGCGCCGCACTGGCGGGTGAGGACCACCTTGCCCTTGTTCTTCGACGTTTCGAGTCGCGTGTTCGTGCAGCGGTAGGCGATGGGCCCTGATGAGTCGTTTCCGCTGACGTCCATGTCTCCCTCGGTGTCCGCCGTGTCGAGGACCTCGCCGTCTTTGCTAAAGAGGACGAAGTGGAACCGGGTCCGGGAGACGGTGTTGCCGTTTCCCTCTTCGTCGGGGGACTCTGTTTCCTCCTGGGTGAACACGCGCAACGTCGCGTCCGGGGGAACCTTGAGGACTTCGTCCCGGGCCAGCAGCGGGGACTCCGGCGCCTTGGGGCAGGCGAGCTTCTTCGTGGGGAGCTTCACCTCGCGGGAGTACGTCCCCGGGGCGAGCAGCTTGAGGTGTTCGAGGACGGGACCCGCGTCGTCGGACGGGCAGGTGCCCAGGAGCCAGACCCAGAAGCCGGGTTTGAGGCCCGGGACGGTCTTGCTCTGGACGAGCCTGGGGTGGCCCTCCGGAAGGGTGAGGCCGGTCTTCTCGAACAGCTTCTCGAATTTGCCCCAGGAGTACACCTGGCCTTCGGCTTCGGCCTTGTCCTTGGAGCCCTTCCAGATGAGCGCGACGGGCTTGTCCGCGGCTTCGGCTTGGAGCGCTCCGGTGAAGGCCATCAGGCCCAGGACGAGAATGCTTGAACGCATGGCGGTTCCCCCTCGCGGTGCAAGAGCGCACCGCCCGCGATGCTAATGCTTCTTCGGTCCACCGCGCTTCGGGCGTGAGCCGCGCGGGGCAGGGGAGGCGGGGGGAGTCGTGCCTTCCGGCCGGGGCGCCTGCTCGCGTGGGGGCTTCGTGGCCCG
>NZ_RAWQ01000226.1:0-16396 GCF_003668965.1 Corallococcus sp. AB030 | reverse complement strand
GCCCAGCCCCACGCCCGCCTGCGCCGACGCCGGCAGCACCTGCTCGCGGCTCTGTCCATCCAGGAAGCCGAGCACGCCTCCGCCCAGCGTCACCGTGCGCTTGGGGCCGTCCGTCATGGGACGCAGGAACGCTTCCAGTTCGCGCCGCTCGCCGGAGCGCAGCGCCACGGTGTCCTCCCACAACACCTGGCCGCCCTTGCGCAGCTCCAGCTTCCGCTTGCCCTCCGGCACCACCACGCCTCCGGGCAGCTCGCCCGCGTCGTGGCCGTCCACCTTGAGCGTGAAACCCTCCAGCCTCGCGCTGTAGGAGAAGACCTCTGGCTGTCCCGGCCGCTGCAAGGAACCGGACAGCAGCACCGGATCCGCGCCCACTTCCAATATCTGCGCGCTGGGACGCTGTCGCCCTTCCGTATAGGCCCAGGTGTTGCGGCGGGCCCAATCGTGGGCCTCGGTGGCGCTCACCGCGCCGTCGCGGTTGCGGTCGCCGCTTCCGTCGAGCGCCTGGATGAGGAAGTGCGTGTAGATGTCATTGGCCAGCGCGTCGTCCTCTCGCGCGGCCTCGCCCCAGTCGCTGGCGGACAGCACCAGTGAGGCGCGGCTCGCCGCCTCCAACGGCTGCGGCAGGAAGGACGCCTTGGTGTGCGAGAGTTCGTCGCGGACCTCCGGCGGCAGCAGCGACTTGCCCGTGCCGCTGTGACAAGTGGCCAGCACCAGCACGCGCCGCCGTGAGCCCAGCCGCTCCAGCGACTGCTCCAGCGTGGCCATGTCCAGGCCCGTGCCGGCCACGTCCCGGTAGCGGGTGTCGGACGTCACCAGGTAGCGCTGCAGCTCGCCCCTCGCGTCGCGCGCCAGCGAACCGTGCCCGGACACGTACACGACCACCGTGTCCTGGGGCCGCCAGGGACGCGCCTCCAGCGCCTGGAGCGCGGCGAGCACCGACGTGCGCGTCGTCTGCTCCGGCCTCGTGAGCACCGTCACGGAGCGGAAGCCTCCGCGCGCCGGATCCGCCAGCACTCGGCCCAGGTCGTCCGCGTCTTTCGCCGCGTAGCGCAGCCCGTTCCATGCGGGATCCGTGTACGAGGAGATGCCGATGAGCAGCGCGTGCCGTTCGCCCTCCTGCGCCGACGCCAGCACGCCATCATCCAGGCGCACCCGCACCGCGCGGCCCTTCTCACGCGACTCCACGGAGCTGCACGCGCCGAGCACCACCAGCGCCAGCACCACGGGGATGAACAGCAGGCGGGACACGCGCGGCTCCTCAGGGAGCAGCATGCCCCGACTCCACCTTCAAGCGAAGGCGGGCCTGGGCCGCGTCCGGTGGCACCTGTCCGCTGACGCGCACCGCCTCCAGCGCCGCGTTCTCCTGTTCACCGTGCGGCCAGGCGACCAACACCAGCGTCACGGGTCCGCGCTCATCCTCCAGAGACACGCCCGCCAGGTCCTCGCCGTCGCGCAGGTCGTGCGTGCCCGGCGTCAATGCATGGCGGCCCAGCACCTGCGGCGGCACACCGGGGGCTTCGCGCACCAGCAGTGCGTCCGCGGACTCACTGGCGTGGTAGCGCAGCAGCACCACGGCTTCGGGCGGAAGCACCGCGTCCGCGGCGACCGCGCGCACCTCGCCGTCCGGCAAGCGCGCCGCGGCAGTGAGCTCCAGCGCGAGCGGTGCAGTGCCCTTGATGCGCTGCGAGGGCGGCTCCACGCTGCCCGGACCTCCGGCCCCCGGACGCACCACGAGCGCCAGGAGGATCGCGGCGGCCACCGCTCCCAGTCCTCCGGTCAGCCATGCACGCTGGGGCGCGCGCAGCTTCCGGCGCACCCGCGCCCAACCGACCGCATTCTCGCGGACGGGACGGCCCGAGGCCGCGACGAGCGCTTCGTCCGCCAGCGCATTCAACCCCGGAAGCGCATCGGGCTCCGCGTCGTCGCGCGCGAGGAACGCCTCGCACGTCTCGCACGGATGCGAGAGGTGCTCTGCGAAGTATCGCACCGCTTCGGGCTCGCGCCGTTCGAGCTGCTTCGCGGACTCCACGTCCAGATGTCTGTCGCTCGCGCCCATGGTTCAGCCCACCTCCGCGGCCAGCAGCCGCGCCAGCAGCTCGCGCTTCACGCGGGCCCGGAAGCGCTCCAGCCGCATCGTCACCGCGCTCTTGCCCAGTCCCAGCCGGTCGGCGATCTCCCGCGCGCTCAGCTCGCCCTCCAAATAGAAGAGGCGGACGGTCTCCTTCTCCGGGCCCTCGGGCAGGTCTTCGATGAGCGCGCGCACCACGGCCACGCGGCGCTCCAGCGTCAACGACTGAGGCAGCGCGGGCGCGACGGTGTCCAGTTCGCGCGCCAGTTCCTCCTCCACGCGGGCCCGGGCCTTCGCGCCACGGCTGAGCGCATAGGCGTGATGCCGCGCGATGGTCAGCAGCCAGCCGCTGAACGCGCGCGGATGCTGGAGCCGGGGCAGCTCGCGGAAGGCGCGCACGAACGTCTCCTGCACGGCGTCCTCCACCTCCGCCGTGCCCAGGACTCCCGAGCCCTGGGCCACGCGGCGCACGGCCCCGTGGAAGCGCTGGTAGAGCTGACCGCACGCGGACTGATCACCCCGCGCAGCCCGGCGGATGCAGTCCGCCAGCTCCTGCTCCGTCACGCCGCCCTCCCCGCCCGCTTCGCGCACGCGCGCGACGACCGCGTGCCGGGGCAGTGCCCCCGAGGCGATGCCGGTCCAGGTGAGAGGATGCAAGCCATGACCCCTGTTCAGTAACCGTCCCTGAGGAAGGAGTCACGGGGGGCTTTTCCGGCCACGTACGCCCGGCCGATTCCCCAGGCCTCCCTCCGGAAATCCGCGCGGAAAACCCCGGCCCGTGGCCGTTTTTCGCGGCCGGACTCCTTTCCTTCAGCGGAAGGGATGACGGGCGGACATCGCACGGCCGGTGCGAGTCCACGGGCCCGTCATCCCCCACGGAACCAGGAGACACACGTCATGCGTCGTTTCATCGGTCTGTTCGCGTCCCTCATGTGGCTGTCCGCGTGCGGCAACAGCACGTCCTCGGTGGGGTTGAGCACGCGGATGGGGAGCGCGGTCACGGGCTCGGCCCTGACGCGCACGTCCAGCCAGCGGCTGGAGCTCTCCAATGGCATCACCGTGGAGCGCGTGCGGCTGTCGGTGCGCGAGCTGGAGCTCAAGCGCGAAGGCCACCATGACGACCGCTCCGACGACGACTCCGACGCCGGGAGCGACGACGACAAGTCCGAGTTCAAGCAGCGCACGGGGCCCTTCCTCATCGACCTGTCCGGCACGGCGCTGGACGGCCAGATGGTGCGCCTGCAGGACATCTCCGTGGACGTCGGCACCTACGACGAGATCGAATTCGACATCGGCAAGGTCGACCCCGCGACCGCCCCGACCGCGTTGAAGGAGCTGGCGGAGCAGGGTGCGTCCCTCATCATCGACGGCCACATCGACGGCGAGCCCTTCCAGTTCGTCTCCAGCCTCCGCGTGGAGCAGGAGCGCGAGGTGAGCTTCGAAATCGCCGAGGGCGACGACCAGAACGTGACCTTCAACATCGACCCGAGCGGCTGGTTCACCGACAAGGACGGCAAGCGGCTGGACCCGCGCGAGTCCAGCGCCCGGTCGCAGTTGGAGAACAACCTCCAGAAGTCCATCGACGCCTTCGACGACCACGACCGCAATGGCGGCGAGGACGACGACGACCACGACCGTCACGGCGGCCGGAGCGGCGGCGAGGACTGAACCCATCTCCGCCGTCCCGCCGCTCCGTCACCCGAGCGTTCGCGCCAGGTACGGAGCGGTGCGGCTCTCCTTCACCTTCGCCACCTGCTCCGGCGTGCCCTGCGCCACCACGCGGCCTCCTGCGTTGCCCGCGCCGGGCCCTACGTCGATGACATGGTCGCTGGCGGCGACGACGCGCAGGTCGTGCTCCACGACAATGACCGTGTTGCCCGCGTCCACCAGTCCTTCCAGCTGCGTCATCAGCTTGTCCACGTCCGCCGGGTGCAGGCCCGTGGTGGGTTCGTCCAGCACGTAGAGCGTGTCGCCGTGCTGGGTGCGCTGAAGCTCCGTGGCCAGCTTGATGCGCTGGGCTTCACCTCCGGACAGCTCCGTCGCGGGCTGGCCCAGGCGCAGGTAGCCCAGGCCCACGTCTCGCAGCACCTTGAGTGCTCGCTGGAGCGGCGGCTCTTCAGTGAAGAAGTCGAAGGCGCCGTCCACCGTCAGCCCCAGCACGTCCGCGATGTTCTTCTCGCGGTAGCGCACCTCCAGCGTCTTCGCGTTGTAGCGGGTGCCGTGGCACGTGGGGCACGGCGCGTACACGCTGGGCAGGAAGAGCAGCTCCACGCTCACGAAGCCTTCGCCCTCGCACGTGTCGCAGCGGCCTCCCGCTGTGTTGAAGGAGAAGCGCCCCGCGCCGTACTTGCGCGACTTCGCAAGGGGCGTCGCCGCGAACAGCTTGCGCACGTGGTCGAAGAGGCCCGTGTACGTCGCCAGGTTGGAGCGCGGCGTGCGGCCGATGGGCTTCTGGTCCACCGTCACCAGCCGGCGGATGGCCTCCATCCCTTCCTTGATATGTCCCTCGCTCGCCATCACCGGCTCGCGGTCCAGCGGCTCGCCCTCCTCCTCTTCCGGCGCCAGCGTCTGGCCCAGTCTTCCCGCCACCAGTTCGACCAGCGCCTGGCTCACCAGGCTGGACTTGCCGGAGCCGGACACGCCCGTCACCGTGGTGAAGACGCCCAGGGGGAAGTCCACGTCCAGGCCGCGCAGGTTGTTGCGCTTCACGCCCTCCAGGCGCAGCCGCCCCGTGGGCTTCCGGGGTTCGCGGCGGCGCAGGTCCTCCTCCTCGAAGAGGTAGCGCCGCGTCCGGGACGCCTCCACCTTCGCCAGTCCCTCCGGCACCCCGCTGTAGAGCACGCGTCCGCCGTGCTCACCTGCCGCAGGGCCCACGTCGACGATCCAATCCGCGTGGCGGATGACGTCCACCTCGTGCTCCACCACGAACAGCGAGTTGCCCGCCTCCTTCAGCCGGTCCAGCGCCGTGAGCAGCGACTCCGTGTCCGCGGGGTGCAGACCGGCGGACGGTTCGTCCATCACGTACACCACGCCGAAGAGGTTGGAGCGCACCTGCGTGGCCAGCCGCAGCCGCTGCAACTCACCCGGTGACAGCGTGGGCGTGCTGCGCTCCAGCGACAGGTAGCCCAGGCCCAGGTCCGTCAGCACCTGGATGCGCGCGAGCAGGTCCTTGGTGATGCGCTGGGCGACGATGAGCTTCTCCGGGTGTTCGCGGGCCATGACATCCGCGTCCTTCCCCTTCCCTTCCGCCGTGGGTTTGATCAGCTCCGCGACCTGCTCCAGCGGCATGCGGGACAGCTCGCCGATGTCGCGGCCCGCGAACGTCACCGACAGGGACTCGCGCTTCAGGCGCTTGCCCTCGCACAGCGAGCAGTCGCTGGCGACCATGTAGCGGGCGACGCGCTTCTTCATCATCGCGCTCTGCGTCGTCGCGAAGGTGGTCATCACGTAGCGCTTCGCGCCCGTGAAGGTGCCCATGTAGCTGGGCGTCTCCTTGCGGGCCATCGCCCGCTTCACCTCCGCGGACGTGAAGCCCGCGTAGACGGGGACCGTGGGCTGCTCGTCGGTGAAGAGGATCCACTGGCGGTCCTTCTTCGGCAGGTCGCGCCAGGGCTTGTCGATGTCGTACCCGAGCGTCACCAGGATGTCGCGCAGGTTCTGGCCATGCCACGCGGGCGGCCACGCGGCGACGGCGCGCTCGCGGATGCTCAAGGAGTCATCCGGCACCATGGAGCGCTCGGTGACTTCGAACACGCGGCCGATGCCGTGGCACTTGGGGCACGCGCCCGCGGGCGTGTTCGGGGAAAACGCATCCGAGTCCAACCGCTCCAGCTTCGACGGGTAGTTGCCCGCGCGCGAGTACAGCATGCGCACGGAGTTCGACAGGGTCGTCACGCTGCCCACCGACGAGCGCGATGTCGGCGCGCCCCGGTGCTGCTGGAGCGCCACCGCCGGGGGCAGCCCGTCGATGGAGTCCACTTCCGGCACGCCCACCTGATCAATCAGGCGCCGGGCGTACGGGGCCACGGATTCGAAGTAGCGCCGCTGCGCCTCCGCGTAGAGCGTCCCGAACGCCAGCGACGACTTGCCGGAGCCGGACACGCCGGTGAAGACCACCAGCGCGTCGCGAGGGATGTCCACGTCCACGTGCTTCAGGTTGTGTTCGCGGGCGCCCCGGACGCGGACGAAGCCGGAGGGGTCGGGAGGCTTGCGGGTGCGAGGTGCTTTCGGAGTGGCCATGCCGGGGCGGACGTTGCCCACCCGTCAGCGCGCGGTCATCCAAGAAGCGAACCGCCTCGTCGGAATCCAGATGAGTTCCGGACCTCCACCGTCTGGCGGAGGACACGAGACCTGGCGGCTCAGCCGCCCCGAGCCCCCGGCCGCTCCAGCCCGAGCGCCGCCGGCAGCACGTACTGTCCGAACAGGACCAGGGGAAGCGCCGAGCCCGCATCATTATAGTAGCTGCCGGTGAAGGCCGCGGTGACGCCCAGCGAAGGGGCGACGAAGACGTACTGCCCGCCATTGCCCCGCGCGAAGGACACTTCCACCGGCGTGCCCTGGATGACGAAGCGGGCGCTCCACCACAAGAGCCCGTAGTTCGCGTCGCCCAGCGGCCCCAGCGCCTTGCCGGACTCCGCCACCCACGCCTCGGAGACGCGGCGCTCGCCCTGCCACACGCCGCCGTCGAGCATGAGCTGCCCCACCTTGAGGAAATCGCGCGGACGCAGGCGCAGGTGGCCTCCCGTGTCCGTGCCCTTCTTGCCCGCGGGCTGCCAGGTGACGTCCTGGACCTGCATCGGTGTGAACAGCCACTCGCGCGACAGGTCCGGGATGGAGCGGCCGCTGACGTGCTCCAGCACGGCGCCCAGCAGCACCACGCCGCCCGTGCAGTAGCGCGTCACGGTGCCGGGCTCGTCCCGCATGGGCACGTCCACGATGAAGCGGGCCCAGTCATCCGTGTCGTACATCCGCTCTTCGTTGCCGGGGGACTCGGGGTCCCAGTCGTCGCACGACAGCCCGGAGCGCATCTGGAGCAGGTGGCGCAGCGTGATGCGCTCCTTGCGCGGATCCGCGTTCTTCACCGGCGCCAGGTGCGGCAGGAGCGGGAGCACGGGCGCGTCCAGGTCCGGCAGCAGGCCGCGCTCGTGCGCCATGCCCACCAGCAGCGACGTGACGCTCTTCGTGGCGGACCTCAGGTCGTGCGCCTTCTCCCGCGTGAAGTCGTTCCAGTAGCGCTCGTAGACGAGCTGGCCTCCTCGCGCGACGAGCACCGCGTCCGGCGCCTCCACCGTGCCTTCGGCCACGTCGTGCTCCAGCGCGTCGAACCACGGGCGCTGAATGCCCGTGTCCTCGAAGGAGGCCACGGCCCAGCCGTCATCGAGCCGGTCCGGAGGCGAGCCCGGCCCCGTAGGCACCCGCTTGCCTCCGCACGCCATGAGACACACCGCGCACAGCAGCACCATCCGCTGGAACATCGCTGCACCTGCCTTCGCTCCGGCCCTGGAAGCGCGGCAGCCTATGTCACGCGGAGGCGCCATCGCGACTAGCGGATGTTCTTCGCGGCCTGCTCGCGGATGCGCGCTTCCTGCTCTCGCAGCTCGGGCGTGAACTCGGCGCCGAAGTCGTCGTCCTCGAAGACCTGCCGCAGCTCCAGCTCCACGTTGCCGCCCGCGTCCATGGACGGCCAGCGCTTGAGCCACTCCAGGGCCTCCGCCCGCGACTTCACCTGGATGAGGGTGAAGCCGGCGATGAGCTCCTTCGTCTCCGTGAAGGGACCGTCGACGATGGCCGGTTTGCCGTTCGTGAACTTCACGCGGGCGCCCTTGCTGCTGGGGTGCAGGCCCTCGCCCTGGAGCATCACGCCCGCCTTCACCATCTCCTCGTTGTAGGCGCCCATGGCGGCCAGCAGCTTCTCGTCCGGGAGCACGCCGGCTTCCGTGTCCTTGTCCGCCCTGCGGATGATCATGAAGCGCACGGTCGTGTCTCCTGCCGCGCGCCGTCGGGCCGCGGGGGGTGTTCTTCTGTTGCCTTCAGGGACGCAACGAATGGGGCTGGGGGAAATCGACACGGCCTTTTTATTTTCCCACCGCGACTTCCAAACCCTCGCAATCACGGGACTTCCCATGTCCCGGCCGCGAATGTGACAGTGCCCCCCATGCACGCGGGCGTGACATCCACCGGCGCGAAGCCCTCTCCGGCCAGCGGTCTCATGCACCCCGTGGTCCTGGTGGCCGTGGTGCTGCTCGTGCTGAACGACCACGTGTTCAAGGCGCGCTGGCCGTCGTGGTGGACGGGGAAGCTCTCCGACGTCGCCGGGCTCGCGATGTTCCCGGTGCTCCTCCAGGCGCTGTGGGAGCAGGCGTTCCAGCGGCGAGCGCGGGAATTCCGCCCCTCGTTCCCGGTGCTCGTGGGAGCGGTCGTGCTGACGGGGCTGTGCTTCGGCGCGACGAAGATTTCCTCCGACGCGGGGGATGCGTGGCGCTGGGCGCTGGGCGCACTGCAGTGGCCCTTCTACGCGCTGCGCGCATGGCTCGGGGGCGCGCGCATTCCCTCGGTCCGTCCCACGGTGCACACGGTGGACATCACGGATCTGCTCACGCTGCCGTCGCTGATCATTCCCCTGTGGCTGGGATGGCGGCGTGCTCGCGGGGCTCGCGAACAGGGCGTGCGTATTCCCGCGCACGAGGAGTCTTCGCTGCCTCCTTGATTGCTGTGAGCTGTGCACGTCGCTTCGCGGCACGTGTCAGACCCCCAATTACAGTCGGCCCCGTCACGCATTGAACCGACAGGGGCCATCATGTCCGCGCGTTCTTCTCAATCCCATACATCCACGCCTTCGAACATCCTGGAGCAGGTGCGGCAGTGCGCCGCGTCCGTCACGCGGTATCCGCTCGACATCCTGACGGAGCATGCGCAGCTCGAGGACGAGCTGGGCATCGACTCCGTGAAGCTCGCGGAGATCGCCGCGGTCATCGCGCGTGAGTTCCAGCTGCCGCCGGACCGGCTGCCGCGAAACGGGAAGGCGCGCACGCTCGGCGCCATCGCCGGGGCGGTGACGGAGGCGCTGGGCACGGAGCCCGGACCATCGCTCCATGTCGCCACGTCCGTAGTCCCCGCTGTCGTCGAAGCGAAGGCGAGCACCGGTGATGCGAAGGCGAGCACCGGTGCTCCGGCCACGCTGGACCTCCTGCCCCGCGTGCGCGCCGTGTTCGCACGCGTGACGCGCTACCCGGAGGAACTACTCACGCCGCACGCGGACCTGGAGGACGAGCTGGGCATCGACTCCGTGAAGCAGGCGGAGGTGATGGCCGTGCTCATGAAGGAACTGGGGCTGAGCGACGCGCCGAAGCCCTCGCAGCGCCTGCGCACCATGGCCGCCATCGCCAACGCGGCCCGTGCGCTGCTGCCAGCCGCGCCGCCCGTCGTGGAAGCCAGGCCTCGCGCTCCCGTCCACGTGGCACCCGCGCCTGTTCCGTCGCGCACGGAGCTGCCGTTCGCTGGCAAGGTCGCGCTCGTCACGGGTTCAGGGAAGGGCATCGGCAGGGTCATCGCGACGCGGCTGGCTCGCGCGGGCGCGACGGTGGTCGTCAACTCGTTCCACTCCCGCGAGGACGGAGAGAAGACGGCGCGGGACATCTGCGATGCGGGTGGCAAGGCGGTCCACCTGTGGGGCTCCGTCGCGCAGGAGGATCACCTGGAGCGGATGTTCGCGGCGATCCGCGAGCAGTTGGGCGGGCTCGACCTGCTCGTGTGCAACGCGTCCAACGGGCTCATCGGTCCGTTCGACCGCATCGCGCCCCGGGATTGGGACAAGGCGTTCCGCACCTGCATCACCGGCACCTACGAGTGCGCGATGCGCGCCCGTCCGCTGATGGCCGCGCGTGGGGGCGGGAGCATCGTCACCATGTCCACGTCCATGTCGCAGCGGTACATGCACGACCTGGGTTGCCAGGGCGTGGTGAAGGCGGGCGTGGAGTCCCTCACGCGCTACCTGGCCGCGGAGCTGGCGCCGGAGGGCATCCGCACCAACTGCGTGTCCGCGGGGCCCGTACACGGTGACCTGCTGGGGATGTTCCCGGACGCGCCGGAGCGCGTGGCGCGCTGGGAGTCCGCGACGCCCGGTGGACGGCTGTGCACCGCGGATGACGTCGCGGATGTGACCGAGCTGCTGCTCGGGCCGAAGACGCAGCGAGTGAATGGCGCCATCTGGGTGGTGGACGCCGGCCTCTCCGGAACCGTGGACGGCCTGCTGCCGGCCGCGCGCGCGTCCTGACCCCTCACCTTCCAGGAGCCATCACCATGGACTTCTTCGCTGTCCCGTACGACATCCACTTCGACGACACGATGGCCTACGGGAGCCATCACTTCCTCACCAACTTCAAGTTCCAGTGCGCCGGCCGGGAGCACCTGCTCTTCAGCCCGCACGCCTTCGAAGAGCCCGACTTCCGGCGCGACTTCGACCAGGTGCTCCTGCTCACCTACGAGGGCTATTCGCGCAACCTCGCCCCGGCGGCGCTGGGGGACCGGCTGATCATCCTGACGTCACTGGAGGAGCGCGGCGAGGTATCCCTGCGCTTCTGCTTCCGCACGTTGAAGAGCGATGGCACGCCGGTGGCATGCGGCTACCAGACCGTGCTCTGCGCGGACCGGCAGGGAGCGCTGCGCGCGTTTCCGGAGTCCTTCCAGCGCAGCTTCGAGTCGCTGGCGGCGATGCATGAACCGACGGGCCCGAAGAGCTTCCGCGACCTCGCCTTGCAGGGAGGTGGAGGCGTGCAGGCCTTGTTCCCGGAGGCCGTGCGAGCACTGGCGCGGACACTGCTGGCGGACACCGCTCCACGCGGCGTCTCGCGGATGGTCCGCATTCCCGAGTCGGTGCCCGCGCCCGGCCTTCAGCTGCCAGCCAACGCCACCGCCTTCCTGTTCGCGGGACAGGGCACGTTCGAGCCGGCCCTCTTCCTCCAGTTGAAGGCGCTCCAGCCGGAACTGCGTGACGAGCTGCTGGCGGTGAAGGAGGCCTGCCGCTCGCAGGGCATCGACGTGGGCCCGCTGCTCGCGGCGGAGGACGTCGCCCAGGTGGGCCGGGCATTGGACGCGGCGCCGCTGTTGGATCAGCTCGGCATCTTCCTGTCCGGAGTCCTGGGGGCGCGATGGATGGAGCGGCAGGGAACCCGGCCGGATGTGTTCGTGGGGCACAGCTTCGGGGAGATCGCGGCGATGACCGCGTCCGGAGCCATGGACCTGCGCACGGGCGCGGAGGTGGTGTGCCGTCGCATCCGAGCGCTCCAGACCGTGCCGGATGATCTGGGCACGCTCGCGGCGGTCGCCCTGTCCGAGGCGGAGACCGTCCAGGCCGTGGCGGAGAGTGGAGCCAGGTCGCTGGAGATCGCGGGCCGCAATCATTCGCGGCAGACCGTGGTCGCGGGGGCTCGTGAGGAACTGGAGCGGTTGCGCGCGTTCCTGGAGCGGCAGGGCAAGGGCTTCACGTTCATCTCCAGCCGCTATCCGTTCCACCACCCGAGCCTGGCGCCCGCGGTCACCGCGTTCCGCGCGAGCCTCGCGGACCTGGCCGTGCATCCGGCGCGAGGGCCCATCTATTCACCCATCGAGGGGCGGATTTACGGACGTGGCGGGTCCGAGCTGGCAGGGGCGCTCGCGTCCCACCTGGTGCGTCCCTTCGACTTCCCGGGCGCGGTGGAGACGCTGGTGGGCGCGGGCTGCGCTCGGTTCGTGGACTGCGGCACGGGAGGACGGCTGACGCGCATCGTCCAGCGGATCCTTCCCAAGGACACGTCCGTGGCGATGACGTCCGTGGACCGTTCGCTGCCCGTGGGTCCCCCGGCCGTGACGCATGTCGCTCGGGATGCAGCGCCCGGGGTTCCGGCCATCGCGGTGGTGTCGTTGGGCTGCATGCTTCCTGGCGGCGCGAAGGATCCGGAGACGTACTGGAGGAACATCCAGCGGGGCATCAGCGGCATCGTCGACACGGGTGTGAGCCATCCGGACCAGGTGGTGGACTTCGTGGGTCCGGCGGTGACTCCGGACCGCACGTACACGCTGCTCACCGGGCGGGTCCTGGACAGCGACCTCGTGCCGCCTCCGGGAATCACGCCGGACCGATTCCAGCGCTATGGCCGTGAGCAGCGGCTGTTGGCCATCGCGCTCAGTCAGGCGATGGAGTCCTTGCGGTCCACCGCGCCGCGTGCGCCTGGACGCATCCAGTGCCTGCTCGGATCCACCGCGGACGGGTCGCCCGAGTACGACGACGCGCTGTGCGTGGAAGCGGGAGAAGCCCTGCTGCGTGCCCGGGGCGAGACGGCGCGGGAGTTCTCCGCGTTGATGCGTGAGGCGCTGGGTGTCACCGCGACGTCCTCCGAACTGGCACCGCATCCGACCCTCCAATCGGTGGTGACGGACGTGGTGGGCCCGAGCGTGTCCACGATGCTGCTGGACGCGGCGTGTGCCTCTTCGCTCTACGCCATCGCGCTGGGGATGAAGGCGCTGGAGCGCGGCGAAGCCGACCTGGTGCTCGCTGGAGGGGTGTTCTCTCCGGGCCCTGGCAACAGCTGCCTGTTCTCCCAGTTCAAGGGGCTCTCCGCGACGGGCAGCCGGCCGTTCGACGAGCGCGCGGATGGCGTCATCTTCGGCGAGGGCGCGGGAGTGGTCGGCCTGATGCGTCTGGAGGATGCCGTCTCCGCGGGGCTGAAGGTCCGCGCGGTCATCCGCGGCGCGGGGCTGTCCAGCGACGGCCGCAGCAGCTCCGCCAACGTCCCGCGAGCGGACGGACAGGTGGCCGCGATGGAGGCGTGCTACGCGGCGGCGGGCGTTGAAGCGGCGTCCATCCAGTACATCGAAGCGCACGGAACGGCCACGCCGGCTGGAGACACCACCGAGTTGCAGTCGATTGGCCGTGTCTTCGGAGGCAAGCGGAAGGGCCTCCAGCTCGCCAGCGTGAAGGCGTTGATCGGCCATGTCGGGTGGGCCGCGGGTGCGGCATCGGTCATCAAGCTGTGCAAGGCGCTGGAGCACCGGAGCTTCCCGCCGCAGTCCCACTTCGACCGTCCAGGTGCGGGGCTGCGAGCGCTCGGGCCGGACTTCGAGGTGAGCACGCGGGAGCAGCCGTGGCCGGAGAATGGAGACCATCCGCGCCGTGCGGCCACGAACGGCTTCGGCTTCGGCGGCACGAACGCGCACCTGGTGTTGGAGGAGTACCAGGGAGGCCCGCTCGCGCCGCGCGCCAGGTCCACGCAGCTTCCGAGCGAAGAACTGGTGGTGGTGGCCGCGGAGGGAATGTTCCCGGAGGTGCGATTCGACGCCAAGGGGATGCGTCTGCCCGCATCCGTGCGGCTGCTGCCGGACATCACCGAGGACATGGACCTCACGCAGCACCTGGGGCTCATCGTCGCGAGCGACGTCGTGAAGAAGCTCGGGGCGTTCGATTCGCTGCGGACGGGGACGGCCATCGTCCTGGGGTTGGAGGGCAAGACGCGCCGGGGCGTGGAGGCCACGCAGCGAGTGCTGGCGGACTCCACTCGGCGAAGGCTGCGTGAGCACATCCAGCGAGCGCCGGACTCCACGCGGCTCCTGCCGCTGGTGGACCGGCTCCATGCTGCGGTGGGCGCGCTGCGTCCGTCCGGTCCGTACACGCTCCAGGGGATGATGCCCAACGTCACGCCGGGGCGGGTGGCGGGGGTGCTCGACACCAAGGGACCGAACTTCGTGGTGGACGCGGGGGCCGGCACGCTGGCCGCGTCACTGCGCGCTTCACGGGCCTTGTTGGACAGCGGCTTCGAACTGGTGCTCGTGGGCAGCGCTCACGTGAAGAGGCCCGGAGAAGGCGCCGCTGTGTCCGCGCCTGAAGAGGGCATGACGATGCTGGCGGTGACCACGGCCGCGAAGGCTGAAGCGCGGGGCTTGAAGCCGCTGTGCCACCTGCGGATGTCCGAAGCTGCGGGCTCCGGTTCAGGGGCGGGCGTCACGTTGCCGCCCCACTCCGCCCACGAAGCGAGGGAGGTGCTGAGCGCGGTGCGGGCCGCCACCGAAGGAGAGGCCATCACGCTGCGCTTCCATCCGGATGCCGCGACCGGCACCCAGCTGGTGCTCCAGCTTCATCCTGACCTCGGAGCCCAGACTGGAGTACCGGAGGAACAAGCGGTGGCGGCAGGAGCTCCGTCCGCGGAGCGCCGCGTAATGGACAACGCCGCCAGGTCCTCGGGCATGCCCTCTGTCTCCAGTGCTGAGAATCGAGACCTCGGCGGGGCCGCCCTGTCGGCGGCGAACCACGGAAACTTGTCCGACAGCCGGACAGGTTCGCAGAGCCCAGTCGGCCGGGAGGGGCTCCCCCTTCAGCCGAACCACGGAAACTTGTCCGACAGTCGGACAGGTTTGGAGAACCTCGGCCGGGAGGGGCGCCCCCTTCAGTCGAGCCAGAGGAACTTGTCCGACAGTCGGACAGGTTTGGAGAACTCGGTCGGTCGGGACGAGCCCCCTCCTCAGCCGAACCACGGAAACTTGTCCGACAGTCGGACAGGTTTGGGCCGCTCCGGTCCGGAGGCGGGCACCTTGGATGTCCGTGGGACTGGCGCTCCGTTTGCAGCAGGAGCCATCGCGACGCTCCCCGCGCGTTCGGAACCCGAGGCGTCCGCCACGGCTACCGGTGCCGCGCAGGCGCGGGCGGGCTCGGATCGCCTGGAAGAGGCACGTTCGCCGTCGAGCTCCGCCTCCATCCCGGAGACCGCTGACGGTTTCGACCACTCGGCTGCCATCCGCTACCACGCGCCAGTGCTGGTCGAGCGTCCGGCCCTGACGACCGGAGCGTCGCAGCTGCGTGGCCGGCGGGTGCTGTTCATCGCTCAAGACGAGGCCGTGGCCCGTGAGCTTTCGGCCCAGGCACATGACATCTGCGGCCCTGAGTTCCGCATCCTCCACTCGGGCGCCTCCGATGAGGGAGCGCGGATCCACGGCATCGACCTGACACGGGAGGAGACCGCGGAGGCGAACCTGGCTGCGCTCGGCTTCGAGCCACAGGTCATCATCTCGGTGTGCCGCATGTCCTCCGAGGAGAGCGAGTCCTCCGTCGTCGCGGACACGGCCCTGCGCCATGAGGCGCTGGAGTTGCTCTTCCTGTCCGCTCGCCGCGCTTATGAGGGACTGTCCGCTGGCACCGTGACTCTGGCGAGTCTGTGCATCGGCGGCGTCGGTGCGCGCCGGACGCTGCATCCCGTCACCGGCCTCTTCGCCGGCCTGCTCAAGTCCCTGGGCCGAGAGGTCCCGACGCGTGGCATCCGTGCCATCGCCACGGGTCCGCTTCCGCTTCGCACGGCGCTCGACCATGTCGCTTCCGAGCTGAGCACCGGTGACGACACCGCTCCCGTGGAGGTCTGCGTCGACGGCTCCGTTCGCTGCGTCCGGCTGCTCCAGCCCACGGACGTTCCGGCACGGCCCGCCGTCACGCTCGACTCCAACTCGGTGGTCCTGCTGACGGGCGGTGGCCGTGGCGTGACGGCCGTCCTCGCCGGAGCGCTGCTCAAGCGGTACGGCTGCAAGGTCGTCCTCCTGGGCCGCAGCGATCCTTCCGACGCTCCCGCACGCGTGCTCCAGGCGCGCGACGAGGAACTGGGCGCCGTGGAGCGCGAGTTCTACGCCTCGGAACTCGCCCGTGACAGCACGGTGCGCATGCCCGCGCTGCGTGCACGCTTCGAGCGCCACCTGGCCGTGCGTGAGCTGCGGGCCACGCTCGACGGACTCATGCGGCTTCCCGGCCAGATGACCTACCGCGCCGCGGACGTCACCCGTCCCGAGGACGTGGACCGCGTGGTGGAGGAGCTGATCCGTGAACACGGACGGCTCGACCTGGTGGTCCATGGCGCGGGCACGCAGGTTTCCAAGAAGCTCCACCGCCGTCGGCTCACGGAGCTTCGGAGCACGCTGGACACCAAGCTGCTGGGACTGCGCAACCTGCGCGAGTCCTGCGCACGCCGCCTCCCGGCCCCCGTGCCCTTCCACGTCCTGACGTCCGCGTTCAGCTACATCGGCAATGACGGACAGGCGGACTACGGCGCGGCGAACGAAGCGCTGGACCGGCTCTGCGCCTGGGTCAGTGACTCGCGCCAGGACGTGCAGTGGTGCAGCGTGGGCTGGCTCGCCTGGGACGGCATCGGCATGACGCGCGGGTCGGAGTACCGCGTGCTCGGAGCCAGCCGCCGGCTGCGCGGCATCCGCGCCGACGAGGGCGAGGCGCTATTCCTCCAACTGGTGGACGGCCAGCCCGTCCAACCCATCAACGTCCAGCTCACCGAGAGCGAGCGCGGCTTCTACGGCCTGGAGGTGATC
>NZ_RAWQ01000225.1:0-16511 GCF_003668965.1 Corallococcus sp. AB030 | reverse complement strand
CGGTGCTGCTGCACGAGATGGCGCACACGTTCTATGCGCTGCGGCATGGCGGCGAGGTGCACGGCATCACGCTGATGATTGTCGGCGGTGTGTCAGAGCTGGCGGAGGTGCCCAAGCGTCCCCGGGACGAGGCGTTGATGGCGCTGGTGGGCCCGCTGACGAGCCTGGGGCTGGCGGCGTTCCTGGGCGCGCTGACGTGGGTGGTGCACGGCCTGGGGATGTTCCAGGTGCAGTTCGCGCTCTTCACGCTGGCGATGCTCAACGCGGTGCTGGGGGGCTTCAACCTGTTGCCGGCGTTCCCCATGGACGGAGGCCGCATCGTGCGCGCGGCGCTGACGCCCCGGCTGGGATTGCTGCGGGCGACGAAGGTGGCGGCGGGGCTGGGGCGGCTGTTCGCGGTGTTGTTCGGCGTGTGGGGGCTGGTGACGCTGAACCCGTTCACGCTGGTGGTGGCGTTCTTCGTGCTGATGGGGGCGGAAGGGGAGTCGCGGCAGGTGCGGATGAAGGCAGTGCTGGAGAAGGTGCAGGTGGAGGCGCTGATGACGCCGCGGATGGTGGGCGTGGACCTGGACCTGTCGATGCAGGACGCGCACTGGGCGCTGCGTCACGAGCACGTGAGCATGTTGCCGGTGACGAGCACGGGGCGGCCGGTGGGGCGGGTGACGTGGGCGGCGGTGCAGGCGGTGCCGGAGGCGCAGCGCGGAAGCTACGTGGTTCGCGACGCGATGGAGGACGGAGTGGTGGCGGACCTGCGCGAGGACGGGTGGGCGGTGCTCCGGAGGATGGCGGAGGCGCGCGTGCCCATGGCCGCGGTGGTGGACGAGGACGGGCTGCTCGCGGGGACGCTGGACTGGAATGACATCCAGCGGGGGCTGGCGCGGGCGGAGGAGGCGGAGCGCCAGCGGTCGGGGACGGGGTGGCCTCGCGAGCGGACGGCGTAGGTTGGATGGATGGCACCCACCCTGATAAGTGGGGGCAGCCATGTCCTCTTCGCTGTCACTCAAATGCGGCCTGCTGCTCGGCTTGTTGGCGTTTCCGGCGTTGGCCCGAGAGCTTGAAGAAAAGCTCAGGATCCGGACGCTCCAGGTTCCAGCCCATCCCGGACAGGAAGCGCCGTCCATCTACGTCTCCGCGCAGGTGGCGAGCGTGCTGCGCTTCGAGCAGGACATCGTGCCCACGAAGACACGGCTCCTGGCCTGGGAGGGGCGCTTCGAACCGCTGCTCGTTGGAAGCAAGAAGGTGGTGATCGAGCCGCTGCGCGACCTGGACGAGGGGGAGGCGCTGCCGCTTCACGTGACACTCGCGGATGGGACAGCGTTCACCTTCCTCGTGAGGCCGAAGCTCCGCGAGTCCTGGGGGTGGATCGACTACCAGGTCAATGTGTTCAAGGACCCTGGCAGCTACAACGCGGTGCTTTCAGGGCTGTATGACGCGCTCAACCGAGAGCGTGCGCTGCGTGAGGAGAACGAGCGGTTCAAGAAGGAGGAGAACTCCATCGACCATGCCTACGCGACGCTTCTCTCCAACGGAGAGGTGGGGAAGACGCCGTTCCGGCGCAAGCGGGTCTTCCGCCTGCGGCACGAGGACATGGACATGGTGGTCGAACTCTTCAAGGGACCCGGCAAGGCAGCCGCCGTGGTGACCTTGCGGAACACCGTGCTCGAGGAGGCGTGGACGCTCGAGGGGGCTTCCGTGACTCGTGACCTCTCCCTCCGCACGGCTCGCCCGTTCGCGTTGCGCATGGAACGGTCGGTCATCGTCCCTGGCCAGTCGGGAAGGATCGCGGTCGTCGTGGACAAGAGTTCCTTCGAACTGGAGGGTGGTCAGTTGGCGGATCTGGCCCTCCAGATCTTCCGTGGGGATGGGCTCCTCCAGGTCGCCGTGGCGATGGAACATGCACTCGTTCGGCAGTAGAAAAGTCGCCCCCATGTCCATGACCAAGGCCCTGCTGCTCGGCACTTTCGTACTGATTGCTGCGTCTTCTGGATGTACCAGCAGCGGGGTGTCGCTGCGCCCCGATGGAACTCCTGGGCCGCAGGAGTGCTCAGAGGAAGCCAAGCGGACGATGCGTGCCTTGAAGTTGCGTGTGGGGGACGCGCAATTGGTCGAACTGGACGCGAACCAGATTGGTTCACGGCGTCCCACGATCTACGACGGACCGATTGAAAGCATCCTTGAGGATGACTTTGGCACGTTGGAGGCGACGACCCGTTTGTATGGGCAGGTCTGGACGAGCGGACCGCAGGTCGTCATCCGGTATTACGAGGCCCATCCACCGGACAGCGAGAAGTTCCCCATCTGTGCCGTGGCTCGGCTCAGCCAGGACCAGATGCGGAAGAGTCCGGACTCGAAGCCTGGGATGGCGATTCTCGAAGGCTCTACCGCGGCGGCCTACGTCGTCGATGCGTACCGGTAGCGGACGGCATCGCGCTCCGGGTGAATAGGTTCACTCCGGCCACGTCGGGATGGGTGTCTCCCACAAGGAAGCCCCATGAAGAGCCTGCTGGTTGGAATGATGTTGGCGTCGACGCTGGGTGCCGGTCCCTCGAAGACGGTGGACCTGGTGGGCACGGTGCACAGCGAGGACATCGGCAACCAGAGCTCCAGCCGGGCCACGTGGCTGCCCACGCAGCCCAAGCGCATCGAGCAGTTCGAGTTCCACCTGAAGCGCCCCATGAAGGCCGTGCAGCTGGAGTACCAGTGCCACCTCCAGGACACCGGTGATTCGGGGTGGCTGCCCGAGGGCACGCCCTGCGGAACACAGGGCGAGTCACGGCGTCTGGAGGCCTTCGGCATCCGGCTGCGCGGCGAGGGGGCGCACCTCTACACGGTGCGCTACTGGTGCAAGGTGGAGGGGATGGAGCGCCCCCTGGGGCCGCTCACGGACGGCGCGATGTGCGGCACCACGGGCGAGGGCCGCAAGCTGTTGGGCATGCAGGTGGAGTTGGTGCGCAAGTAGCCGCGCTCAGGTGGGCACGCGTCCGCCGATTGCTGGGAAGCGCTCGTAGGCTCGCAGGAGCGTTTCAAGATGGGTGGGGATGTCGAGATCGAGCGGTTCCTCGGTGAGGCGGACAATCCATCCACCCGTTGTGGTGCGCCGGGCTCGCGACAGCAGCTCCGTGTCGCGCACCGGGTCCGGGAACCCGATGCGGCGCGCCGTCGCGGCCGACCAGTAGTTGAGCCAGCCCAGGCGATGGGGACATTCCGGTGAGGGGATTTCCCGTGCGAGCTTGAGTGCCGGCAGTCCGCGAGGCGGAGGCTTTGGATTCGCTGCCCAATTCTTGGTCTGACGCGCGATCTCCACGCCTGCGGGAAAAGGTGTCGCGTGACCCCAGAACGCGCGCGCGCCCTCCGCGATACCTTCCAGCAGATTCCCTGCCGCCGCGAGGTTGCCCGCATTCATCGGCATCTCCGCGTGGACGTCGAACAACGGTTGGCCTCCTGGCCCGGAGTCCGCTGAGATCTCCAGTCCGTAGACCGTGACGAGTTCACTCTCGTTGGGGCCATTGCAGACCAGAGGGAACCCGGGGCCATCCGGCCTGCCGCCGAGGACCCATGCGTCCCGTTGGGGCAGGGGATAGGGATTTCCTTCGACGGAAATCGCCCAGTCCAGGCGCAGGCCGGGGATGGCTCGCTCCATGCCGTGGACGACGGCCAGAGGGCGGCTGTCATTGCCTACGAGCGCGGGCGCGTAGGTCATCATGACCAGGTTATTCCTCTGCTTCGTCATCCTTGCACCACTCCATGAGGATGATGGTTCCCTCGAGATCGGGATCCGCGATCTCCAACGCCTCTTGATGCGCGGCACTGCGAACGCCGACCCGAAAGTCGAATCCACACGCACGAGCGAGGTCGCGTTCGTGCCGCATCTCCATCAACTGCTTCTCTGGCACCGTCCTTCGCAGGAAGGCTGAGTACGTGTCGAAATTGTCGGTCTTCACCTCCCAGAGCGTGCGGAACGCGGACTGGAGCCCGTCGTAGGCCTTGCCGTTGACCAGGGCATTGGCGCCGCGGAAGGTGTTGCCCGGGATTCCGTCCGCACATCTGTTGTGAAGGGGATGGCCGCCTTTGGGTGGTACCCGTTTGGGAATGCACTCCGGGCGGCGCTCTCGTGGCTCCGCGGAACTGGGGGGCCCGGGTGGAGGAAACCAGTCCTGCCCGGAGGAACGCCCTGTGGGGTCAGGGCCATGCTCCACCACGGACTGTTGCGTGAGTGGCTGGGTCCGGGGCGCATCTTCATCCGGATAGGCATGCCGCAGTTCGTATGCCTCCAGCTCTTCCGCGATGGCGACCGCCACCACCACGACACCGATGACGATCACCGCACCCACGACGATCTCCGGTTGGGTCAGAAGGCAGACGCCCACCATGGTTTGCAGGGCGGCCGCGTCCGCTGATGCCACGGGGCAGCGATGCTCGGAGTCCTCGAAACGGATCCTCCTGGAGTCGAGCGCCTGAAAGCACCGCTCCACCACCACGTCCCACGGCTGAGAGGCTTCCCGGACGACGCACTTCCCCTCGTCCCTCCAGGGCAACGTTGCTGCTCGCTGGAGATTGGTGAAGCGTGACTCACGAACCGCTGGCGCCTTCATCTGCGGCGTCGATGTGGCACATGCAGAAAGGAACAGCAGGAGCGCGGTGGCGGCGAGGAATCGCATGTTCGTGCTTCAGTTCTTCTCCGGCAAAGACCAGTTCATCTGGAAGCGGTGCGCGCCGTTGGGCGCACTGTCCAGCCAGCCGGTGATGCTGTCGCTCTTCGCGAGCAGGGGGCCCAGCTCCGTGCTCGCTCCGAAGAACGCGGCCAGGCGCTCGTCGCCCATCACGTCCATCAGCGACACCTGCGACAGGCCCCGCGCCAGCTTCTTCGGATCCAGCGTGAACTCCACCGCGCGCTTCAGCGGGCCGCCCTTCTCCGGCAGCGACGCGAGCATCGTCTGCGTCACCGTGGAGTCATTGCCGAACACCAGCTGCTTGCCCTTGAGCCGCACGTAGACGCTGCCGCCCTTGGCCTCCATCGCGTAGCCGTCCTCCAGCGTCCTGGCGCCCGGGAACTTCGCCAGCGGGGCCAGCGCCGCCTTCACCGCCGCCGCGTCCGTCACCTCCGCCGCCAACGCCTGCTTCGCCGCGAAGAAGCGCACCTCCGGCTTGCGCAGTGAACCGCGCACCACCACCGAGTCCACGCCGAACAACACCTGCCCCGTCATCTGCTTCGCCAGCGCGTCCGTCACCGCCTTCACGTCCGCCGCCGGACACGCGGGACACACCGACTGCACCGCGGCCCCCACTGAATCGACCGCCTGCGCCACGCCTGTCGGCGCCACCTGTGCCCTGGCGAAGAGCAGGCCCGCGGGGGACATGGCGCCGTAGGGGCTCGTGCCCTTGGCCTGGAAGGGCGGCAGCGGCAGCTTCGTCGTCGTGCCCTCCACCTTCAGCCCCGTCGCCGTGCCGTCCAACGCCAACACGCCGTCCTTCGTGGACAGGTACAGCACCCCCGGCACCGTGGCCATGCGCGCGTCCGCGGCCGCCGCCTTGAGCGCCACCAGCTTCGCGGCCTCCTTGCGGAGCGCGTCGTCCGAATCCGTGCTCAGGAAGGCGCAGGCCTCCTGGCCCTTGATGACGTAGCCGCCGAAGCCACCCGAGGCGCTCGGCGCGCGGAGCGTCGTCACGCCCTTCACCGTGCCCGCCTTCACGTCGCCGTTGCGCGCGAGCACGTTCGCCGTTGCTTCCTGGAACACCTTCGTGTCCTTCACCCGCGTGCACGCGATGCGGCCGTCCTGCCGCATGGACACCGTCAGCGGCCCCGTCACGTCGATGCCCTGCGCCTCCATCACCTCTGGCTTCCCGAGGTCGAGTTGCAGGATGGGGTGCAGCTCTCCGCGCCACGCCTCCGGGTTCAGCAGCTGCGAGTACGCCCCGGCCCGCGTCAGGAACGCGTTCAACCCCTGGAGCTGATCCAACTGCGGGGCGTGGAGGACCGTGACCGTGGAGGCGGCGACGCGAGGCGCGGGTGCGGCCGCCAGCGTGGCGGCAAGTGCGAGGGCGAGCATGCCCCCACCTGAAAGCGACCCACGGCCCCTGTCAAGGCACTCCCACCCGGGACGCCCATCACCAACGTCCGCACGGCGCCCCGCTGGCCCTACGCCGGCAGCCGCCCCGTGTTGGCCCAGTCAATCATCCGCTCCGCCAGCTCCTCCGCGCTGCGGCGCAGGTAGGCCAGCTGCAACACCTCGTCGTCCGTGCACGCCAGCGCCATGCGCACCCGCACGCCGTCCACGAAGCGCAGCACCTGCGCGATGCTCAGCGACGCCCGGTCCTCCAGCGCCCCCGCGAACCCCGCCACCTCCGCCTCCGCCGCGCAGCCCTCCGCCAGCAGCGCCGCCACCCACACGGACCGCGCCACCCGGTGCTCGCGCGCCCGCGTGTCCTGGAGCTGAAGACGCCACGGCTGCGCCTCCCAGTGCGCCGCGCCCTCGACGTTCTCCACCAGCTCCCGCCCGCCCTGCGTCCGCGATTCCATCGCTCGCATCATCCGTGACCCCTCTTCCATCAAGACCTGGGTCCATCCACGGGCGTGACCGGCAGCCTTCCTCCCGTCCACGAGCAGGGCTCGTGAATGAGCGGCTTTCCGGAAAAGACGCACTCCACCTGTTTTCTTGCCCGCCCGGAGGGATGCTTGGACTGTCATTCGCGGACGCTCCCGTGCAGGTGGGAAAGCCTCTCGCCGGCGCCGTCTCCAACCCGCCGGCGAGAGGTCACCGGGGCGACCGGTGCCTTCCTGCTTTGAGGGATTGTCACGAAGCGGTGCGAGTGGATTCTCGGACCCCGGTGCGAGGCGGGATGTTCACGTGGGGACAGTGAGTGGCCCTCGGGACGTATTGGGTTGGAGCCCGTCTCTCACGCATCGTTCGCAGTCCGGTTCCGGGGGACGGTGTGGTCGACCGCGTCTTTGTCGGGACCGTCACGGCCTTCCGGGGGGAAGCCACCATGTCGAACCTGCTCGACCTGCCGCGTCAGGCATTGATGGACCTGCGCTCGCGTCTCAGCCACCTGCCGATCGTGTCCCATCTCCACCGCCGGCACGCGCCCAACAGCCTGTCCCTGTCCAGTCCGGCGCCGCAGGACTCCGTGCTGGCGGATCCTCAACGCGTGGAGATGTGGCGCCGCGCGGTGGAGCGCTACGTGCGCCCCAACCAGGTGGTGGTGGACGTGAAGGCCGGCACCGGCCTGCGCACCTTCCTCGCCGCGCACCAGAACCCGCGCAAGCTGTACGCGGTGGATGACTCGCGTCTGTTGGACACCACGCAATGGGTGGCCCGCCGCAACGGCCTGGACCGCATCGCCTTCGTGCGCGAGCCCACCTGGCACTTCCAGCCGCAGGAGAAGGCGGACGTGCTGCTGCATGAGCTGTTGGGAGATGCGCTGCTCGACGCGGGGCTCGTGCCCCGGATGCTGGACTTGCGCTCGCGCCTGCTCAAGCCCGGCGGCCGCATCCTCCCCAACCGCTTCGAGGTCTACGTGGAGCCCGTGCAGCTCCGCGAGGAGGCATGTGTCCCGTTCATCTGGACGCAGCACCTGCCCCACGTGGACTTCCGCTGCCTCCAGTCGCTGCGCGAGGCGATGAGCCCGTCGTACTTCACGCGGCTGGTGCGCTCCTACGAGGTGGACCACCTGCTGTGTGAGCCGGAGCCCGCGTTCGGGTTCGACCTGGAGACGATGCGCGCGGAGGGGCTGCCCTCGCGCGTGCGCATCCAGCGGCCGGTGGAGGAGGACGGGCGGGTGGACGGCTTCTGCCTCTTCTACAAGGTCGCCTTCGACGCGGAGCTGTCCTTCGACGTGTCCCCCATGCGCGAGCGCAACACCACGGCGATGACGCTCCTGCGCGTGGAGCCTCGCGAGTTCAACCGCTACGACACGCTGGACTTCGAGCTGGAGCTGCCCAATCCGTCCGACCCGCGCACCTGGCGGTGGCAGTTCACCTGACGGCGGTGCCGGAGCCCGGAGTGATGCCCGGTGGACAGCCTGCCTGCCTCCGGGTGTCGCCGGAGGTGGGCGCACTGCCTAGCTTGCATGGCGCATGCGACCGTTCCGACTCCTCGTCCTGCTTCTCGTCTCCGCCGCCTCGCTGCCCGCGGCGGCCCAGTCTCCCCGCACCGTCGCGGGCGTGTGTGGCCGCACCAACTGGGTCTGTGTCGCGGAGTGCATCGACGCGGAGTGCGTCGACAAGTGCATGCGCGAGGGCTGCGAGGACGCGCTCAAGCGGCTGAAGACCTGCACCAGCAAGGCGGCCTGCGCGCCGGATGACACGGCGTGCGCGGCGAAGTCGTGCGGCCTCACCTGCGAGAAGTCCTTCGAGCCCGCGCCCAAGAGCCCGGAGAAGCTGGCGACGAACCCGTGCGAAGGCGACAAGGCGCCCAAGGGCACGGCCGTCCCCGAAGCGCTGGTGGGCACGTGGGTGCTGTCCGCGGCGAGCATCCCGGACACGGACCAGGGAAAGGAGGAGCGCATCGACGTGCAGCCCCGGTCCGACTACGCGCGGGCGTTGCAGATCACGCCGAGCGGATGCTTCGTGATGCGGACGAAGCTGGATGACGCGACGCTCGGGCGCGGCAGCACGCTGGATGTTCGCGCGTGGGGCCGGCTGGAGGTGAAGGACAAGAAGCACCTGGCGCTGCGCACGCAGGACGGTCAGGCGGTGGGCCCGGTGTGCGGCAAGGAGCGCGTGGTGCCCCTGACGAAGGGCAAGTTCAAGGGCGGGGACTTCACGTACGCCATTGAAGAGAAGGACTCGCTCGTCCTCACGGTGCCGGGCGCCACCCGGCAGACGTTCCAGTTCGAACGGGAGAAGCAGGAAGCGCCGGAGCCGCACCCCAAGCCTTGAGGAGGACCTTGCCCCCACCGGGGTGCGCGGGTGAGAAGGACGCCATGGCAGGCCGCGAGCGGATGGCGAGCATGGACGCGGCGTGGCTCCAGATGGAGGAGCCCGCGAACCTGATGATGATCACCGCGGTGCTGTGGTTCGACGGCGCCGTGGACCTGGAGCGCCTGCGCGCGGTGGTGCGCGAGCGGCTGGTGGAGCGCTACCCGCGCTTCCGTCAGCGGGTTGTGCCCGGGCCGCTGGGCGCGCCGCACTGGGAGGACGCGCCGGACTTCGAGCTGGAGGAGCACCTGTCCACGCTGCGCGTGCCGGAGTCGGCGGGACGCGCGGGGCTGGAGGCGCTCGTCGGGGACTGGCTGGGTGTGCCTCTGGAGCGCTCCCGTCCGCTGTGGCACTTCCACCTGGTGCGCGGTGCGCCGGGCGGGGACGTGCTGCTCGCGCGGCTGCACCACTGCATCGCGGATGGCATCGCGCTCGCGCGGGTGTTGCTGTCCCTCACGGATCCGGTGGACGCGGGCGCCGTGCCGGAAACCTGGGATGAAAGCCAGGAAGCGGTCACGCCTTCCGAACCGGAGCGGCGGCCAGGCGCTCCTGGCTGGCTGCGTTTCGCCCGGGGCGCCCGCTCCGCGCTGCGCAAGGGCGCGGAAATGGTGCGTGAGCCCATCCTCGCGGGCGACCTTGTTCGCGAAGGCGCGAAGGGCGCGGCGGCATTGGGGAAGCTGCTGGTGCTGCCTCCGGATCCACGCTCTCCCTTGCGCGGACCGCTGGGTCCCCGGAAGGTCGCCGCGTGGTCGGAGCCCATTGAGTTGGAGCGGGTGAAGGCCGTGGGCCGGACCCTGGGCGGCACGGTGAACGACGTGCTGCTCACGGCGGTGACGGGCGCGCTGCGGCGCTATCTGGCCACGCGGGACGCTCCACTGGAGGACGTGCACGCGCTGGTGCCGGTGAACCTGCGGCCCATGGATGTGCCGGTGCCTCGCGAGCTGGGCAACCGCTTCGGCGTGGTGTTCCTGCGGCTCCCCGTGCACCTGGCGGAACCGCGCCGCCGCTTGCGCGAAGTGGCGAAGCGGATGGAGCACCTCAAGCGCTCACCGGAGGCCGTGGTGACGTCCGGCGTGTTGGAGCTTCTGGGCCGCACGCCCGCGGCGCTGGAGCGCGCCGTCGTGGACGTGATGGGCACCAAGGCGTCGCTCGTCGCCACCAACGTGCCCGGGCCGCGCCAGCCGGTGTCGCTCGCGGGCAGCCGACTCAAGGGACTCACGTTCTGGGTCCCCCAGGCCGGCCACGTGGGCCTGGGGGTCAGCCTCTTCAGCTACTCGGGACAGGTGACCGTGGGCGTGGCCTCGGATGCGTCACGCGTGCCCGACCCGGGGGCCCTCGTCGCCGCGTTCCAGGAGGAACTGGACGCGCTGGCGACGATGGCTCCCTGAGCGCTACTTCGCGAAGAGCTTGTGCGGGTCGTACTTGCCGCGCACTTCCTTGAGCTTCGCGCGGATGGCGTCCGGCCAGGCGCTGTCGAAGTGCTCCGCGTCGCGGACCTTGCCCATGAAGTTGATGGTCATCTCCGGCGACAGCCACGGCTTCAGCTCCGCGCGCAGGCCCTCGGTGGCGCCGGGCAGCACCGTCTCGAACAGCGGCGGGTGCATGCCCACCAGACCGACGACGAAGTTGCCACCGCGGCCGCCCACCGCCGAGCCGCCCGCCACGTCCTTCTGGCTGGCGCCGCCCAGGTGCCGCAGCTCCAGCAGGAAGTACGGCGTCTGCACGCCAGCGCCCACGTGTCGCAGCAGCGTGGTCGCCAGGTCCTGGTCCACGTGGGTCAGCATCATTCCGTGGGTCCAGACGGGGCTGGGCTTGTCCGGATCATTGTGGATGCGCGCGATCTGCGTCACGGGCAGCTCGCCCAGCATGTCCAGGTAGAGGGGCGCCAGCGCGCGCAGGGGCGCCGCCAGCTTCGCGCCCTCTTCCGTGGAGCCCGGGAAGGCGAAGCGCAGGTTGAGCACCGTGCGCCCCTGCAGCGGGGGCGGGATGAAGTCGAACGGCGGGAAGCGCATCACGGCGATGCTCGTGGACACGCGCGCGTCCGCCTCCGCCGTCCACTTCACCCAGCCGCGCAGCACGGCCTCGATGTGCTCCTCCGCGAAGAAGAGGCTGCCCGCGTAGAGCGAGCGCATCTCCACCAGCTGGAGCTTCACCTCCGTCACGATGCCGAAGCCGCCCTTGCCGCCGCGCAGGGCCCAGAACAGGTCCGGGTGATGCTCGGCGCTCGCCTCCACCGTCTCGCCGTCAGAGGTGACGAGCGTGTAGCCCACCACGTAGTCGGAGCTGACGCCGTGGCTGCGCACCAGCGGCCCCAGGCCGCCGCCCAGCAGGTAGCCCACCACGCCCACGTTCGTGGACGAGCCGGCGATGGGCGTCAGGCCGTGCTTCGCCGCCTCCTCGATGACCGGCTCCCAGCGCGCGCCCGCGCCAATGGTGGCGATGCGCGTCGCGGGGTCGATGCTCACGTGGTTCAGCGCCTTCGTGGAGAGGAGCACGCCAGAGGTGACGGGCGCGTACGTGCCGTGCCCCGTGGCCTGCACGGAGACGGGCAGCTGGTTCTCCCGGGCGAAGCGGATGGCCTCCGCCACGTCCTTCGTGGACTTCACCGCCACCACGTACTGCGGCGAGTGCGTGACGAGGACGTTGAAGCCGGCGCTCTCCGGGGCATAGCCCGCGTCGTTGGGGGTGTAGACGGGACCGCTCACGCGGGCGGCGAGGGACTGGGTCATGGGGGCGTTGCTCCTTCGTGTCAGCCAGCCCTTGCGGGCCGGGAGGGGGACTCGGGTGCGCTGCGGTGCCGCGTCCAGGGAGTACGAGCGCGAAGCAGCATAAGCCTGGAAGTCAGGTCCGTACACGGAAGCATTCGGTGACAACACGGGCTGGATTCCAGCGGGTCGCCCTCCCGGCACCTCTACAGCAGGCCGTGCTCCTCCAGCTTGTTGTAGAGCGTGCGCCGGCTCACCCCGAGCAGCCGGGCAGCCAGCGTGCGGTTGTCACCCGAGCGCTTCAGCGCATCCACCAGCGCTTCCTTCTCCACGTCCTTGCGACGTGACTCCAGCGTGACGGAGTCGGACGGCGACGGAGGCAGCGGCGCGGCGACGGGCGGTGGCGCGAGTCCCGGCTGGCGGGAGAGTTCACGCGCCACGTCCTCGCCGGTCAGCATGGGCCCGTCGGAGAGCACCACCAGCCGCTCCAGGAAGTTCTGCAACTGGCGCACGTTGCCGGGCCACGGCTGGGCCTGGAGCGCGCGCAGGCCGTCCTCGCTCAGGGTGAACGGAGGCCGCCCGTTGCTCTTGGCGTGCACGTCCAGGAAGTGGCGGGCGAGGGCCGCGATGTCCTCCGGCCGCTCGCGCAGCGTGGGCAACCAGAGGGGCACCACGTTGAGCCGGTAGAAGAGGTCCTCGCGGAAGGTGCCCCGGCGCACGCCGTCCTCCAGCGACTGGTGCGTGGCCGCGACGAAGCGCACGTCGATCTTCACTGTCTGCGTTCCGCCCAGCCGTTCGAACTCGCGCTCCTGGAGCACGCGCAGGAGCTTCACCTGCACGGCGGGGGACACGTCGCCAATCTCGTCGAGGAACAGCGTGCCGCCGTGCGCCAGTTCCACGCGTCCGGGCTTGCGCGTCGCCGCGCCAGTGAAGGCGCCCTTCTCGTAGCCGAACAGCTCGCTCTCCAAGAGCGTGTCCGGGAGCGCCGCGCAGTGCAGCTTCACGAACGGGCCCGCGCGCCGGGGACTGTTTTCGTGCAGGGCTCGCGCGGCCAGCTCCTTGCCCGTGCCGGACTCGCCCCGGAGCAGCACCGTGGCGGTGCCCTGGGCGGCCTTCACCAGCAGGGCCTTCACGTCCTTCATCGCGCGGCTCGCGCCCATGAGCAGGCTGTCGAGTCCGTCCGGCGCCTTGCCGGTGCCTCGCGTGGGCTCCGGGTCCTGGCTCGCGTGGAGCAGGGCCTTCTTCAGCGTGAAGAGGAGTTCCTCGCGGTCGAAGGGCTTGAGCACGAAGTCCGCCGCGCCCGCCTTCATCGCCTCCACCGCGAGCGGCACCGTGCCGTGCGCGGTCATCAGCAGCACGGGCACGTCCGGCCAGCCGCGTCCCACCTCCGCGAGCAGCTCCATGCCGCTCATGCCCGGCATGCGCACGTCGCTCAGCACCACGTCGATGGGGCGGCGCGCGAGCAGGGCCAGGGCGTCCTTCGCGTTCGAGGCTGGATGCGGAGTGAGGCCCGCCTGGGTGAGCAGCGCGCCCAGTACCTTGAGCAGCGCGGGATCATCGTCGACCACCAGGACGTGGCCCTTCAGTGCTTCGCTCACGCGGCTTCTCCCTCGGATGCCGGGGCCTGGGAAACGGGGGCCGCCGGCAGGCGCAGGCGGAGGATGGTGCCATGCCCCTCGCCGCTCGTCAGGGACGCAGTGCCTCCGTGCGCCTCCGCCACGCGCCGCACGAAGGCCAGCCCCAGTCCGCTGCCCGTCGCCTTGGTGGTGAAGAAGTCGTCGAAGGCCCGCTCTCGCGTGCGCGCGTCCATGCCGCTGCCGGTGTCCTGCACCTCCACCACCACCGCGCCGCCGTCCCGCTGCGTGCGCACGGTGAGGGTGCCGCCCTCGGGCATGGCCTCGTAGGCGTTGCGCACCAGGTTCTCCAGCGCGTTGGCGAGCAGGTCCTCGTCTCCCGCGCACTCGGGCAGGCCGGGCGCGAGCTCCTTCTTCAGCTCCACCGCTCCTGGCGTCGCGAAGGCCTGGAGTGACAGCACGCCCTCCACCAGCCGGTTCAAGTCCAGCGGCCGGCGCAGCGGTTCGACTCGCGCGAGGCGCTGGTAGGTGCCCGCCACGCGGTCCAGGCGCTCCACCTGTTCCAGCAGCAGGTCCAGGAAGTCACCGTGAGCGTCCCAGGAGTGGCCGCGCGCGTGCTCCTCTTTCAGGTACTGCGCGGCGCCCTTGAGCGCGGCGATGGGGTTCTTCAGGTCGTGCGCCATCTGCGCGGAGAAGCGTCCCAGCGTGGCCAGTTGCTCCAGTCGCTCGCGCTGGGTGACGAAGGCGGTGACGCCCCGCCGCGCCGCCGCGAGCAGCGCGAGGGTGATGGCGGTGGTGCCCACGACCAGCGCTCCCGACTCGGCGGCGAAGGCGCGGAAGAGCACCAGGTAGGCGAGCACGCCCACCAGCGCGAGCACGACCGCGTGCATCGCCGCGTTCGTGGCGCGCGCGTCCTTGCCGAAGAGCTGGAAGCGCAGGGACGCGGTGGCCATCACCGGCAGGCCCAGCAGCGTGCCCACGTTGCCCAGCTTCGGCACGGGCAGGGCCATGTCCGCCGCCAGGTCCGTGAGCAGCAGCGCGACGAGTAACGTCAGCCCCAGCAGCATCAAGCCCGCTCGCGCCCGTTCGTCCTGCGAGTTCTCCGTGCTTGTGTGGCGCAGGTGGCGCGTGAGCAGCACGAAGCCCGTGGTGAGGATGGGGATGACGCCCAAGGCGACCGCGAGCCCGAAGCGGAAGGTGTAGATGCGCTCCTGCAGCGCGGGCACGCCCATGGCGATGATCATCGTCAGCGCGAGCGCGCCCATCACCGCGTAGGTGCCGTACAGGACCCGGGCGGAGCGGCGGCGGCGGCCCACGAACGCGAGGATGAAGTGCAACGCGCACGGCAGCGTCATCAGCGCCGCGGCGAAGCCCATCAGCCGCCAGCCGGTGTCCCCCGAACGCGCCAGCCCGAAGGCGGAGAAGTTCCAGGTCGACAGCGCGATGGACAAGAGAGACAGCGGCAGCGCGAGGGGGCTTCGTCCCACGCGGGCGAGCGCGATGCCGGCGAGCGCGAGCTGCCCCGCGCACGCCAGCAGGCTGACCCACATGGCGCCCGTCATCGCGCGCCTCCGTGGCTCAGAGCATGCCCAACCGGCGGGCGTTGGCGGGGTCGACCGCCGCCGACTCCCAGCGCCGCACCGCGGACTCGCGCTCCGCGTCGGGAGCGTCCGCGTAGTAGCCCAGCGTGTCGTGCAGGGCGCGGCTCAGTTCCTCGATGGCGGCGAGCCGCACGTCCAGCTCGCGGTGACGGAGAGCGGCCACCAGCCAGTCCGCGCGGCGGCGGCTGCGGTTCTCCGCCCACCACGCCGACCACTGGCGCGGCTGGAGGCCCAGCGTCGCGCGGGTGACTTCGCGCAGGGCTTCCGCGGCGGCCTGCGCGCACATGGCGTCGTCGCTGCCGGTGAGGTTGATGAGACCCTCGATGGCGTCGCGGTCGTGCAGCGTGCCCAGGGCACGGGCCGCCAGCGAGCGGCGCAGGGCGTCCCGGCTGGCCAGCTCCTGGCGCAGGTCGCGCAGGGACGCGTCCAGGCGCGGCAGGTGCTTGAGCGCGGCGGCGGCGACTCGCGCGGCGCTGGAGATGTCCGGCTCCATGTCGAACAGGCCGCGCAGCACGCCGTCCACCAGCTCCGCGTAGGGCAGGTTGCCCGCGGTGAGCAGCGCCAGGTAGCGCGTGTCCGCGTCGTTCGAGTCCAACAGCGGCGCCAGCGCGAGGGCCGCGGGACGGCCCAGGCGCGACAGGGCCGCGGGGATGGGGCCCAGTTCGTCCGCTTCTGGCAGCTCCACCACGGGCAGGCGGCTCCAGGCGGTGGGGCCGGGGAAGTGCTGCGCGAGCACCCGGGCGCTGGCTTCAGGTGAACGCGCCAGCTCCGCGATGGCGCTGGAGCGCTGGGACGCGTCCGGGCCGGTGAGCCGGCGCAGGAGCGGCGTGAAGTCCGGGGGCGGGCGCTCTTCCGGCGACAGCACGCGCGGAGGCAGGGCGGCGGCGCGGCCCAGGTTGGCCACGCCTCCACGGCCGAAGACGGGGTTCCACCCGAGCCCCGCGACCACGGCGGGCGCGGGAGCGGGCTGGACCGGGGCAGGGAAGCCGGGCACGTCCACGTCGATGGTGATGTCCTCTTCTGGCGCGCGCAGCTCGGACACGCGCTGCTTGCGGAAGAGGATGAGCTCCTGGAAGGCGGCCGGCAGGTCCTGGCAGAACAGGATGTAGTCGCTCAGCCGGCGCTGGCTCATCGGCTTCTGGCCGCAGTCGCCGTAGAGGATGGCCACGAGGCGGCCCTTCACCTCCACCGGGTACAGGAAGACGGTGCGCGGGGCCTGGCGTCCGAAGAGCTCCAGGTAGTGCCGCGTGAGCGCGTCCGGAGGCAGCGGGCCCGCGTAGCTGCCGCGCGTGACGGCGACGGTGCGGAAGACGCTGCTCGCGTCCAGGGGGATGGAGACCAGGGAGAGGGCGTTCGCGTCCAGGCCCTCACCGCGCGCGTCCCAGCCACCCGCGGCGCCGCGCACGACGGCGAAGGCGGCCACGTAGTCGAACGTGCGGCGGCCGAAGCGCAGTGCCACGTCCAGCAGGCGGTCCAGGTCTCGCGTCGACTCGCGCAGCGCGGAGCGGGCCTGGGGCAGCGTCCATTCCGGTACGGCGGCATCCGGCGCGCTGGAGGCACCCGGAACGGGGGCGGGCTCCGTCGCGCGAGGACGGGTCGCGCCCTGCGTGGACGCGGGGTTGCTGAAGATGATGAACGACGGCTCGCCCCGGGGCGGCGCGGGGGGAACCGGCGGCTGGGTCGGCGTGGCGGTCTGGGCCGCGCGGGCCTGCTG